>JADDPY010000105.1 GCA_016781635.1 Rubrobacter sp. | reverse complement strand
GAGGTGAACGGATAGGCAAAAATTATACAAGGAGCACACAAATCCGAGCGGGTGGCTGCACGGATACACGAACCACCCAACGGGGCGAAGCGGTAGCTACGGGAGTCAAGCAGAGCGCCGGAGTAACTCTTCTGCCCGCATTGCCTTCTTACGTTCCCGCCAGGCGGCGATCCGGACGGCCTCGCACCGCTTCCAGTTGGGGCGCCGGCCATAGCGCCTATGTGCCTGGCGGGAGAAGGCATCTAGCGGCTGTGGCTCGCCCTTGCACGTGCGGCAGACAATGGTCGTGGACACCTCGGTGATGCCCCGCTTCATTTCGCGCCGCACGCTCTCGGGATGGGAGCACGTACCGCAGCTTGTGGTAATGCCATCGAGTAGCCTCTCGCGCTGCACGACCGGTGTTGTGCCGTAGTAACACTGGCACAGCCACAGCTCGCGGGGATAGCGACCAACGTGGGACCTGCGAATCCGACTGAGGACAACGGGGTCGCCAAAGGAGCGACCGGTGAGATCAATGGTGTCGGTCATACCGGTAGTGTAGCGTGGCGTAGCGAAGCCCGGCATCACGCCATAGTCCTATGTCGCCGAGTGCCGATGTTGCAGCATCAGTGTGAGCCCTACGTTTTGCCGCTTCAATAACTCTTGCTCCGGAGTTAGGGAAGCCCAAAATATGCGGAAGTGCGCTTGATCAGTAGGTCTTTCAGGAGGTCAAAGGGGATCGCGCCACCCTTCTCTTTCACGACCTGCTTCGTGCTATTCCACACGGTTTCGTTACGAGCTGCATCCAGAAACTCGTGACCGGCCCACGTAAGGTTGCGAACCGCGTAGTGGGTGTCTCTTGTGCCTCCCGACGTATATCCTGCCAAATATCCTGCATCGATCAGTAAGCCGATGTGATAGGACGTTGCTTCCTTCGAGTAGCCTTCTATTCGAATCGGAATTGGTCGGTGCAGCTTGTCATACGCCTCGACCTGCAGCAAGATTTCCCGAATAAGGTCCATGTCCCGTTGCACTGTTTACTCCTCGCTTCGCGCTAGCCACTCTCGCACCCGATGCCGTCATTATCCCGTCCATCAAACCGATGGGGATCGGGAGGCAGCACACGAAAGCGGCGATGTGAAATGTCTCCGCAGTCGAGGTCGGGCGGTGATGGGGGAATGCACACATCTGGATAGGAGGGATCGCAATTGCCTCTGCCAGGTTTGGGTTGGGCGGGTTGCGCTGCTCGTGGCGGTGCCGCTGGCTGTGGTGGCGCCTCGGCCGCTTGCTCGGTGTTACCATTGCAGCTCGTCGCCGCCCAGAAGCCCCAGCCGCGTTCCCGTGCCGCTGCCTCCTCTTTCTTGAAGACAGCCTGGTACTTGTACGGCGTCTCGTAGGTGTACTCGTGGGCGAAGCCGCCAATGATCATCTCCAGGTTGTACAGCTTGCCATCGGGGAGCCAGACGTAACGCAGGAGCCGATCGTACTTGTCCCGGCTGTCCTGGCTCGGATCTTCCTCAAGCAGCACGGTTTGCCCGGTTAGGACTTTGGCCGCCTGCGCCGACGCCTCCTTGCCGAAACACTGTACAGGCTTACGCGGATCTTTCGTCTCCGGTGTGTCCATACCGATGAGTCGTAACCGCTCCACTTTTCCAATGATCTGCACGTCAACGGTATCACCGTCGATGACCTCCACGACCCGTGCCTCCTGTAGTCCAACCGGTAGCGCGGGATAATCCAGTGCATCAGTCGTTGGAGCAGGCGTTGGCGTCGGCGGTTCAGGCGTTGGCGGCTCGGGAGTCGGTTCTTGCGTCGGCTCGGCTGTTGGTTCGAGCGTTGGAGTTGCAGTCGGTTCTTGCGTTGGTGTGGCAGTCGGAGCAGTGGTAGGAACGAGGGTCGGCGAAGGATCTACGGTTGTCGCATTGCTCGGGCTCGAAGTTGGCTGGGTACCTGTCGTATCGACGGCAGCAACTGATACGGCCGTTCGCGTGGGCACCGGGTCAATCAGGCCAACAGCTTGTCCTGCCGCCTGAACCATACCACATACCATGAGGACGGCTATCAGCGGAAGGCAACCGAAGAACGATTTTCCAACTCGGTTAGCACCGCGAAAGTGGCGCCAATACGCGGCCGTGAAGGCTCGCATGCGGAGGAGCATAACTGGTCCTTTCTACAGGTGTTTGGGATTTACACGGACGTTACCCTGAGTAACCGACGCGCAGTGGTAGAACCTGTGAGGTACGACCGGAGCTGTCCAGACAACCTTTGTTCCCGAGAGCTAATCGAACCACGTGCTAATCGCTTGCCATCCGGTGACCAGGGTGACGAGCGCACAGACGACGGCCATAAGGAATTTCCCGTCCTTGAAAATGAGGCGCCCGGTTTTCTCCGCCTCCTCGATCGCCTCCCATAAGAACCTGACGCCAAATGTGGCGCTGGCCGCGGCGACGGCTGGCAGCCCAAGATAGAGAAACAGCTGCTCAAGAGCAGTGTCCATAACCTGCCTCTTTCTGGGCTCTGTGGATCACTCCTCGAGTCTAACAACTTCTGCGTCATCCGCTGGCTGAGTTGTTCCCTGCTGTGCAGCTCGCTCCAGGTTCAGCGCAAGCAGCCGCGCTAAGATTTCGTCGTCACTGATGTCGTGCGGCCACCCATAGGCGTCGAGCACCGCCTGGTCGAGCTTCTTGTG
>JADDPY010000695.1 GCA_016781635.1 Rubrobacter sp. | reverse complement strand
CGCCGCCGAGCACATGACGTGGACGAAGGAGGCCCTGGTGCGGATGAACCGCATCCCCGGCTTCGTGCACGGCATGGCGACCGGCGCGATCCTGCGCTACGCCATCGAGAAAGGCTACACGGTCATCACCGCCACGGTCATCGACGAGGTCATCATGACCATCCTCCCTCCGGGTGCGATGGAGTCCATGCGCGCCATCGGCGACCAGATCCGGGAGGCCGAGGCTCAGGGCGAGGACAAGCCCATCGACTCCCTGTTCAAGGACTTCGACGAGCGGACCGCTGATAAGACAAACGGGAATGGCTCGAACGGCAACGGGGACGCCGCGAAGGAGGAGATCCTCCAGAACGGTCGCGGCGGGTTCGGTCAGTCCGAGGACGGGGGCGACATCGTGGGGGTCTCCGAGGAGGTCCAGGCGGAGATACACCGCGCCGCCCAGGGCAAGGACCGCTACGAGTGCGACGTCTGTCGATACGTGGCGAAGGGGATGCCCGCCCGCTGCCCGGTCTGCGCCTCCGATCCAACCCACTTCCACGCCGTCGACGCCGAGATAGCGACCACCACGGCGGACGACAACCTCAACCTCGCGGAGGTCTACGACGGCCGCGAGCTTCACTGGACGGACGACGCCAAGGCCCTCCTCGACTCGCTCGATGAGTGGCAGGAGAAGCGGCGGGTGCGCGCCCGGGTCGAGAAGAGCGCGCTCAAGAAGGGCTACTCCACGATCACGCTGGAGTACGTCGAGCAGCAGTACCGCGAAGAGACCGGCCGCGAGGCCCCGAAGGTGGAGGCTCCGGAGGCCGAAGCTCCGAAGGCCAGCGGCTGCCCGGTGAGCCACGTCAAGCAGCAGGTCGAGAAGACCACGGGCGCTACCTGTCCCATCGACCACAGCGCCTTCCAGAAGGCCGGAGCACTAGTCCCCGAGGGTGGCTCGAAGGACTTCACGTGGACGCAGGAGGCGATCGACCGCCTCGACCGCGCCCCCAAGGGCTTCATGAGGAACATCTCGCGCAACATGACCGAGAACCTCGCCCGCGAGCGCGGCGTCAAGGAGATCGACTTCGCCCTCGTCGAGGACTCGCTCTCCGGTGCGCGTACCACGATGGAGGACGTCATAACCGGCAAGATCTCCATCGCGGAGCTCGCCACGAACACCGGCGAGAAGATCGAGGCCGAGAACGGCGAGGCCCCGCACCCGCCGATGACCGTCACGATGGTCTGCACGGTGTGCAACGAGACGATGCAGGGCATACAGCCCCCCGACGAGTGCCCCGTCTGCGGCGCCCCGCCGGAGGACTTCGAGGCCAAGGACCTGTAAGCGTCAGCAAAGACTACTCGAGGCCCCGATCCCGCAACAGGGGTCGGGGCCTCTTTCTATTGAGGAGACGATATGGCGAAGACCCACAAGGTGACCTTTCAGCGTAGAGGCGTAACCATAGAGTGCGCCGAGGACGAGTACATCCTCGAAAAGGCCGAAGAGGCCGGGATGCGCCTCCCCTACGACTGCCGCAGCGGCACCTGCGTCACCTGTAAGGTGCGCCAGATCGAAGGAGGCGAGATGGATCAAGATATGGCCTTCGCCCTCGACGAGGACGAGCTGGAGCGCGGTTGGCGCCTCATCTGCATCGGCAGCCCCCTCTCCGACTGCACCCTCGACGCCTAAACCGCCAGGTTGCTTGGTGCCTCGCCCTACGGGTGCCGGTCGACGTGACCTACTGCGCAACCTCCTCGTGCAACTCTGCATCGACGCGTTCGAACTCGGCCGTGAGCAGATCTACGAGCTCCGGCACACGCGAGAGGTCACCCGTACGGCCGGCCTCTTGTAGCTCCAGGCAGAGGGCTCCCATGCGCGTGGCACCCATGTTCTGGGAGCTTCCTTTCAGGGTGTGCGCGTTCCTCTCCAGAGAGTGCGCGTCGCCTTTCGCGGCGGCCTCGCGTATGTCCCTCAAACGTGCGGGGGCGTCGTCCAGGAAGAGACCGATGAGCTCGTCAAGGATGTCAGGCTCGCCCTCGCCTTGCAGTTCGCGCAAGCTCTGGAGGATGGTGCGGTCCACCGAGCCATTCAGGGAGGCGGGGTCTAAGACCGTCCCCCGTAGTGCTAGACGACGGGGTATCTGGCTCTCCGGCCCTCCAGCGTTCCAGCGCATCGCCGAGTTCGTTGACTTTAACTGGTTTGGCTATGTAGTCGTCCATGCCGGCCATCAGGCACGTCTTACGGTCACCTTCCATGGCGTTGGCGGTCATTGCGATTATGGGCAGTCTTCTCGCCCCGGTCTCCTCTTCGCGGTGTCGGATCTCGCGGGTAGCTTCCAGCCCGTCCATCTCCGGCATCTGCACGTCCATGAGGACGGCCGGATATGGGAAGCGAGAGATCGCATCGAGCGCCTCCCTGCCGTTGGCGGCGACGTCGACGCGGTAGCCGAGCTTTTCGAGCATCGCCACGGCCACTCTCTGGTTCACCAGGTTGTCCTCGACGAGCAGGATACGGCCCTCGGGGGCGTCCTTCCCTTCCTTCAAGCTGTAACGGGTGATGATAGAGGATGGGTCGTGAAGCTCGGGTTCTCGTCCCCCGCGGCCCACCACGACGGCGAGGCAGCCACGCAGCTCCGCCTGGCGGACGGGCTTGGTGAGGTAGGCGGAGATGCCGGCGTCTTTCGCCTT
>JADDPY010000625.1 GCA_016781635.1 Rubrobacter sp. | reverse complement strand
GATTCGACCTCACCGGTCCATGCTTCAGTGGTGAACATCCATCCGGACATTGGGTCACTCATGTTCATCCGTTAGCCCTCTATCGGCTCACCCTCAAATACTCCCGTTGAAACGGCGGCCAAGTCGTGTGCGTAGGGCGGCACGAAGGGGGCATCAATCTCTCCGCACACCTCATGCTGGTCCCGCCAGTAAGAGGTTGCTAGTGTCACGCCTTGGACAAATTCCGAAGCGTCGGCATTGTACTCCCACGCCTCAAGAGAGTCATCCGGACCTTCCACGAACTTGGTCAGCCAGCAACCATATTCCATGGTGTCACCAGCTCTGATCCGGGCATGCGTCTTTTGTAGATACCTCACTAGGTAACGCAGGAATGCCTCAGCGTTTGGAACAAGCGCTGGATCACTAGCTGCTGCCAGCAGTTCAGGATGGTCCTGGTGGATAAGCCCAGTTGTGCGCACCTGTAGCCCTTCCGTGAGGAATTTAACCTTCGATACTCGCCTCGCGTTTCTTTGCAAGGTAGTGTGTGAACGACTGGATCGTGGTTGTGTCCTGTAACTTCTGTAAATTAGATGGCTAGAGAGGAGGCCATCGTTCCTCCAGGATAGTTGTGACTCAAACAACAACAAGGAGGAGACGGATGGCCAGGCGCAATGGTAGCAGGTTTGAGGACTCGGTCGCGGGGGGAGTGCTGCTTGACGACCCCGAGTTCCTGCGTGGGATCGTGGAGCGCACGGTGCAGGAGATTCTCGAGACGGAGATGACGGCTCATGTGGGGGTGGGGAGGTACGAGCGGGGTGAGGGCAGGACGGGACACCGCAACGGGTACAAGCCGCGGGAGCTGCGGACGAGGGTAGGCACGCTCAGCTTGCTGGTACCTCAGGACCGTGAAGGGACGTTTTCGACGCAGCTATTCGCCAGGTATCAGAGGAACGAGAAGGCGCTGGTGCTGGCGCTGATGGAGATGTACGTCGAGGGGGTCTCGACGCGCAAGGTCACCGAGATCACAGAAGCCTTGTGCGGGACGAGCTTCTCCAAGAGCCTGGTATCGGCGCTATGCGGCAGGCTCGACGGGGAGCTTGCGGCGTGGCGATCGAGGCCTCTGGCTGCCCAGTCCTACCCGTACCTGTCGGTGGACGCGCTACGAGCACGTGAGGGTGGAAGGCAAGGTGGTGAGCCAGGGGGTGTTGATCGTCATTGGGGTGCGTGGGGACGGCGGCCGCAGGGAGATCCCGGCGGTCGACGTGGCCGATACGGAGAGCGAGAGCACTTACCAGGAGTTGTTTCGGACGCTGAAGAGTCGGGCGCTGTCGGGTGTGGAACTGGTGACGTTGGACGACCACAAGGAGCCCAGGGCTGCGACAGACCGCCACTTCCAGGGGGCTTCGTGGCAGCGCTGCCAGGTGCATTACACCCGGACGCTATCTGGACAGGTGACATTTGCCAGGCGTAATGACTTGGCGGCGGGGCTGCGGGAGGTCTACAACGCACCGGATGAGGAGAGGGGGAGGCGGTTGGCCGGCGAGCTTGGGGCCTCGTGGCGAAAGAGTCACCCCAAGGTGGCTGAGCACATAGACGAGCACAGAAAGGGGATCAAGACGACCAACGGGCTGGAGCGGCTCAACCAAGAGATCAAGAGGCGCTCGGCGGTGGTGCGGGTTTGGCCTAATAGGGAGGCTTGCCTGAGGCTCGTGACAGCCCTGTGCGCCGAGTAATCGGACGAGTGGGTGAGCGGGCCGCGCTACCTCGATATGAAACTGCTACGGGAGTGGCAGGCCAGCCGACAACAGGAACCCGAGCTCACGCTAGCCTGAGCAGCTAATCGACTTGGAGGAAATTACAGAAAGATTCGGACTTGACCGTTGACCACGATGAATGTGAGCGGCTGCTGAATGGGAGAAGCGTATTCAGGAGCAAGTACTCAGATGAGGAATTCAAGTGGTATAACCTGTCGCCGGTCGTGCCTGTCGCAGCGGTCTGGCACCCAAGCGCCCATAGCCATACGGCATCCCTGGTGCAGTGACCGTCGGACTACGCTATGTCCTTGCCCACCGTAAGTACAATTGGAGATGGCTCGATGGACGGTGCAACTTCACACCGCCCGAGGTGGATTCACATTCGCTGACCACCCGTTACACTGCACGATTGCAGGCTAAATCATCATTTGGCCCATCGGAGTTGAAGGCACAGCATCATGCTCGAAGAGAGGCGCTCCTGTCGCAGTCGTTGTCTACCGTCGTCACTGTGCGAGTTGCCAGGTACTGCTCCGTCGCGCCGATGCGCTGCTCCAGGAACTCCCACTCGGCGATACTGTGCCGGACCCACTCGACGTCCTCCATGTCCTGGTCCTGCCCGTGGCTGTCGTGCAGAATGCGCAGCACCCAGTCGGCGAGGTCTTCGAGGTTGCGCCGGTAAAAGTAGAAGCCGAACACCTCGGCATGCAAGTCCGCTTGGCGGTACGCCCGCTCGTACGCGGCGACGAAGACGGGGAACTGGGGATCCTCAATGAAGGCGAACAGGTCGTGCTCGGGTGGGGCGATCATCGCGTTCTCCCAGTCGAGGATGTACAGCTCACCCTGAGGGCCGAGCATCATGTTCCCGCCGTGGATATCCGTGTGGCACACCACCATCTCGGGGCT
>JADDPY010000396.1 GCA_016781635.1 Rubrobacter sp. | reverse complement strand
CGCCTCCTCCAGCTTCGCCCTCACCCACTCGGCGCAGCCGCGAAAGCTCCCGTCGTCTTCTTTACGCGCCGAGACCGACGGCATGCGCAAGAACTCCTTCAACTCCTCCAGAAGCTCGTCCTTCGAGCCCTCGACGCGCGCCTTCAAACCCCTCGTATCCAAGACCAAAGTACCTCCGTTCCGCTCGGGGAGAGGTTAGCATTTATGGACCGCCCCATCGTGCCCTTCGAGCGTGCCCCGCTGCCTCCGGTGCTGTTATATTTGGGACGAGGAGGATGGCTTTGGAACAGAGATCGGATCGGGACCTAGGACGTGGTCGGGGGCGCCTCGACTCGCGTCGGCGCGAGCGCGGTCACGTCCTCAACGCCTTCTCCGGGCTCGACGTCGAGGAGATGAGCCCGAAGGCGCAGGTCGCGGTGGGACTGGTGGTGATCTTGCCGATTCTCCTTTCGGCCCCGCTATTCTTCACCGTGTTGTCGGATGTCTGGTGGATCTTCATGACTTACGCCTGGGCCGTATTCCCTGCTTTCGGCCTACTGATCCGCGGCATTTTGGGCTTCTTCGATAACGAAGACCGGCCGACGTCTGGGAATGGTAAGGAGCGGGAGCTTCTCGGTGCGTTGCGCGAGTACGGTGAGCTGGCGCCCGCGCGGGCGGCGATGGAGACGTCGCTGACGGTCTCCGAGGCGGACGAGATGCTCGAGGGCCTGGCCGAGGGCGTACACCTGGGGAGGTCCGGGTGCGGGGCGGCGGCCTCTCGTACGCTCTCTGGGGGCCCGAAGGCGCCGCTCTGGAGCCCGGGGAGAAGGTTTAGCCCGGAGGCTACGCGTGTTGCGTGCGTGGTATGATTCCTGTCCCAAGGTTGGGTAGGCGGGTAGGAGCGTAGATCAGGCCGGATTATGGAAGAACGTAGGATTCCGGAGACCCTCGAAGAGGCCTACGCGCTACGCGATTCTGCCGATTCGCTCCCCGACCGCGACTTTTACCAGGAGCAGGTCTACCGCCTGAGGCGCGAGGAGTACCGGGCGCGCGGGATAAGGACAGAGATCTCCTCCCGCCGCCGCGAACGTCAGAGCGCCCTCGAGTTCTCCCGGGAGATGTTCTTTCTGGAGGTCGCCGAGATCATGCGTCGCCGCAGCGAGGGTCTGAGTCCCGGCGAGCGCCCCTCCCAGGGCGAGGTCCGGCGCTTCACGAGCCGCCTCGACACGCATGCCTTCCTGAAGCAGCTTGCCTCCCCGCACTCGGGCGCGGTCGAACTCTACAGGCGCAACTACCTAGAGCTCCTCCGGTCCGGCAAGTCCGCCAAGGAGGCCTACTACCTCTCCCGCGTCATCGGCCTGGCCGACGAACGGGAGTTTCGGAGCGCCCTCGAGAACGTCCGCCAGACGGGCTACCCGAAGGGTCGTCTCCCGTACGCCGTCGAGAAGGCGGCCATACAGATCCGGGACCTCCCGGGCGGCATGATCCTGATCCTCTTGACCTTCTTCGCCGCCCTCTTCGCCTTCGTCTGGGCCACGAGGGAATGGGGCGAGGCGGACTCGGGGACCCTCTTCTTCGTCGCCCTCGGCCTCGTCGCCGCCGGCGGCCTCATGCTCGTCTCCGCCGTCTTCATCGTCACCTTTATCAGATCTATCAACAAATAAAGCGTCGCGCGCTCCCCCGGCAACCTTGCTAAGATGTCCTGCGTTCGAACTGGGAACCTACTGTGGTAGGTTCGCGGGTCAGGTTTAAGGGGGGACGAGAGTCGATGAAACGGTTGCTTGCGGTTCTCGGTGCGTTGTTTCTGGCGGCGGCCTTGGTCTTCGCCTTTTCTACGGTGGACCCGACGGACTCCGAAGCCGTCACCTCCGGTGGCTACGTCAAGACCTGCCGCGGGGCAAGCCTATACCTGAACGCCTACGAGAAGCGCACCTTGCACCTGCACAACAATGCGCGCGCGAGTCGGGGCCTCAGGCCGCTCTGCGTGAACTCGAAGCTCACCAGGGCCGCCCGCGCCCACTCCCGGGAGATGATGGACAGGGACTACTTATCCCACAACTCCTACAACGGCGAGACCTACAGCGCCCGTCTCAGGCGCTTCGGTTACACCCGCCTCCCGTCGGGCGAGAACATCACCTGGGGAAGCGGCTCCTACGCCTCCCCAGACAGCCGCTTCGCCTCCTGGATGAACAGCTCGCCCCACAGGGCCAACATCCTCTACGGCCGCTACGACGAGGTAGGAATCGGGACCGCCTCGGGCACCTTCCGGGGCTACAGAGGCGCCGTCACCTACACCGTGGACTTCGGTAACCGGCCCTAGATCCGGCCCCCAAAAACTTCTCTCTGCAGACTTAACTGCCCGCCCTGCGACGCGCCCGTTGGTCAGGGGCGACGGCTAAAGTGTCTCCGGCTTTGTGCCCATAACGTCCATAAGTAGACGCAGATTTCCATGGATGAGGGGGAACTTTGTGTCTTTGAGGTACGTTTCGGTGCTCGTTGTGGCGACGCTTCTGGCCATAGTCGCCGTCTGGGGAGTGTCCGCGGCCGAGCCCAGGAAGGCCGAGGCGTCCGCCACCGTGCGGACATGCACCGGTGGGACCATCACTTTGACAGATGCCGAAAAGCGTTCCCTGGATCTGCACAACCAAACCCGCGCCAGTAAGGGGCTCTCCAAGT
>JADDPY010000642.1 GCA_016781635.1 Rubrobacter sp. | reverse complement strand
AGCGTGGCTTCGTATAACCGGTCTTATCAGAACTCCCCCTATCCGCGTCCGAGGAGGGGTGACACCCCGATGCGAACCGAAGGATGCCGTCCTGAGAGCCTGGTAACATGAGCTGCCTGCCGCGGGAGGTAGCTGTGACCACTGCAACACGTAACACGGTGTACCAGTTGAAGATAGCGCTCGCAGAGAGCAGTCCACCCATCTGGAGACGGATACGGGTGTCCTCGAACATCACCCTCAAGAGGTTGCATCAGATCCTGCAGACGGTGATGGGCTGGCAGGACTACCACCTGCATCAGTTCCGGGTCGGGGACCGTTGCTACGGTGTGCCGGAACTGGATGAGTACGATGAGCTGGAGGACGAGTTCTACGCGAGGCTGTACCAGGTAGCACCTACACAGGGCAGTAGCTTTACCTACGAATACGACTTCGGAGACAACTGGCAGCACGAGATATTGCTGGAGCGTATCCACCCTTGGCAACAGACCGACCGCAAGCCGGTGTGTGTGGGAGGCGAGATGGCCACCCCACCGGAGGACTGCGGCGGCATCCTCGGCTACCAGGGAATGCTTCAGTCTATCCAGGACCCCGAGGATCCGGAGCACGACGAGTGGCTGACTTGGCTCGGTGGGAGCTTCGATCCTGAACGCTTCGACCTCGACGAGGTGAACCGACGGCTGAAGCACCTCCATTATAGCTCAGGTAGGATGCTCTAGAGATCCCTTAGCGACGTTTTTTGTCCAAGTGCTATCGGACCTCCATCGTGCTTGCCGATTATCCCGCCCCCACCTAAGCTCGCCCCCGATAACTCGTCCCTCACGGAACCGAAAGCGAGCATCATTGGCCACGACTCCCTCGGACGAGGTCCAATAGGCGCTATTGTTCGTCAGGAAGATACCATCCCCCCATGGTTCCGCTTCGACCGGACACGACGGCTTTCAATCGCTGGATATCCTTCAGGAAGTCGTACCTGCGTAGGGGCACAGCGGCGTGGTTGAGCAGGTCGAAGGCCTCGCCACCGCCCACTTGTATGTGCAGTGCTCGGGTTGTGTATTTCAACTCCAATGCCATCGCGGCCTCTGCGCTTTGTGCCCAGAAGTCCAGGTATATATGGCTAGCCAGATGCGGGCGCTTGTACTCCAGTCTGATCGAGGCATCGGGCCGGTGTTGATGGATCTCCCAGCCAGGGCGTGCTGAAAGTCGGCTTCGGAGTGAAATACTGGTCTCGTCACAGCGAGTTCCTGGAGCACCTGCTCAACATCAACCACAACCAGCAAACCTCCATATTGTTCTGTGTGCTACCCACGGGTGGTGCGCCCACGTCGAACAAGCCGCCGCCGACACGATCTATACCTTGCGAATTACTCCTCTGTGCTGATGAAGCCGCCGTGCCTCGACGCTTGTCGGGACCCGTTTGTAGGAGACGCGGATAGCAGCTCCCTGCTCCAGCCGAGCAGCTTCTCGATCACCTGCCGCCTGTGGCGGGTAAGTCCGTGGTCGTCCCCCGGGTACAGCACCAGTTCCTTTGGCTCGCGCGCCCGCGCGTACAATTCCCGCGAGCAGCGGTCGGAGAGAGTCCTGTCCGCCGTGCCGTGGAGCAGCAGCAGACGTTTGGGCGCGAGCCGGCCCACACTCACCGTTCCATACGTCTGGCTCGCGACTGTGGCGATCCCTACCACAACCTCGCTCTGTGCGCCCGCCTCGATTACCACCGCCCCACCGAACGACCAGCCTACAAGTGCCGCGCGCTCCACACCCCGCCCCCGCAGGTACTCCAGTGCCGCCAACACGTCCGCGACACACTCCGTCAGACGGTTAGGCATCCGGTACTCAAGCCTGAGCCCCGCCACGCCCTCCCGCAGCAGCGACTCTGCCAGGTCCCCGTAGATACCCGCCGGGCCGTGAATCCCGCCGCCCGCACCGCCGACCATCACGAACGCGGTGCGCGCGCCCTCCAAGGCGTGCAACACCCCGAACGTCGTGCCCCCCGGCGTTGGGATCTCGACCCTGCTTCCACGTCCGACCACTCGACGACCTACCCTCCACGCAACCCATGGTAATACCCGACCGAACGTCCTGACCATGCTCACCCCGTCCTACATATAGCCCCGAGCGACTAACTCAGCCGCCCCTGGCCTCGCGCTCAGGACCTGTTCGGCTGCTTCTCTAGTGCCCACTTCACCCGCTCCACCGCCGGCGGGATCACCTCCCCAATGCCGGTCCACACCCGCAGCGCCACGGCCGCATCGTAGGGCGTCTCGCCCCTATTGATCAGGACCACACGGGCGCGTGACCTGATAGCCCGCCTGACGAGCGAGGCGGCCGGCTCAACCACAAGCGAGGATCCCAGGACAAGTAGCAGGTCGCAGGCACGCGCGTGCTCGTCGGCGCTCGCCCACTCCTTTTGCGGTAGCGGATCGCCGAAATTCACTACCGACGAGATGAGCCGGCCCTCGCAGGTGGGGCAGGTCGGCTGCCCCGACACGGGCTTGTGGGTACGATAGCCCGGCCCCCATCGGCGCGGGTCCCACCCCACCTCCTCTCGGCTGTACAGTCGGTCACAGTCCAGGCAGCGCATGAGTTGGCTGTTACCGTGCAGCTCCGCAAGGAGCTCGGGGCGGATGCCGGACTGGCGATGGAGGTTATCGGTGTTCTGCGTGATGAGGAACTGG
>JADDPY010000289.1:7242-10988 GCA_016781635.1 Rubrobacter sp. | reverse complement strand
TCAGCTCTCCGGCGAGGCCCTCGGCGACGCCGCCGAGGCGGACGTGGCCGAACTCGTCCTTCTCGGCGTTCTGGGTGACGAAGTCCTCCGAGAACGTGACGCCCTCGGAGACGGCGACGATGCCCCACTTCTCGCCGTTCTCGGCGCGCTTCTGGAAGATAGAGACCATCTCGTCCACGTCCGGCTCGACCTCCGGGATCAGGGTGACGTTGGCGGCGCCGGCGACGCCCGCGCCCCAGGTGATCCAACCAGCGTGGCGGCCCATAATCTCCACCACGAGTATCCTCTCGTGGCTTTTGGCGGTGGTCCTGAGCTTGTCTATGGCTTCGGTGGCGATGGAGACGGCGGTGTCGTAGCCGAAGGTGGTGTCGGTGGCCGAGAGGTCGTTGTCTATGGTCTTGGGGCAGCCGATAACCTGCGTGCCGAAGTCCTGGTGCAGCCTACGCGCCACGCCCAAAGTGTCGTCGCCCCCGATGGCGACGAGGGCGTCGAGGCCGATCTCTCCCATGTAATCCACGACTTTTTGGGCGTCGCCCTCGTTCTTGTAGGGGTTGGTGCGCGAGGAGCCGAGGATGGTGCCGCCCTCGTCGAGGATGTAGCGGACGTCGCCGACGGTCAGGTTCATCACG
Source organism: Rubrobacter sp. (assembly GCA_016781635.1). Lineage (GTDB taxonomy): Bacteria > Actinomycetota > Rubrobacteria > Rubrobacterales > Rubrobacteraceae > Rubrobacter_F. The sequence goes on along the minus strand of JADDPY010000289.1, from coordinate 10,359 downwards.
GAGTCGGACTCGGGGGAGAGGAGGCCCTTCCAGCCCCGCTTGATGCCCGAGACCTCGTAACCGTAGTCGGCTATTGAACGCATCGTAACCGCCCGTATCACGCCGTTTAGCCCCGGTGCATCCCCGCCGCCCGTCAGCATCCCGACCCGGTTCACTTCGGCCATGATCTCCCTCCCTTTCTCGAAAGCTTTAGAAAGACCAGTCTACCCAAAAGCTTCTCCCCTAACGGAGCCCCGAAGCCCACCGAGCGGGACCGGCTTCCCTACCTCATTGCGCGCAGGAGGAACGCGACGTCTCTCGCCGACCGAAGCGAATGGTCTTCATGCCACGGCTCTTTATGGACTAGGCGTAGGCCTGACCTTCGTCGTTTTGCGCCACGTTCTCGGTTGGCCTTCGCTCCCGTCCCCGGTGCGCAGGCGGACGCGGAGGAAGTCAAAGAGGACGCGCAGGACGGCGAGGGCCGGGACGGCGACGATCACGCCGAGGATGCCCCCGAGGCCGCCGCCGACGATCACGGCGAGGAACACGAGAATCGGGTGTACGTGCAGGGTGTCGCCCTGGATCTTGGGCGTAAGGAAGTTGCCCTCGAGCTGCTGCACCCCGAGAAAAAGCAGTGCCGTCAAAAGGGCTGCATCCGGCCCCTCGAAGGCGAGCGCGACGAGCAGGGCCGGTATCGCGCCGAGGAATGCTCCGAGGTAGGGGATGATCGCCGTAACGGAGACGATGGCGCCCAGGACGAGCGCGTAAGGTACGCCTATGAAATAAAGCCCAATTGCCGAGACCGCCCCCTGGATCAGAAGGATCAGCGCGAGCCCGCCCAGGTAGCGCGAGAGGGAGTAGCCGAAGGCGTTCCACAGGCTATTCGCGTCGCTCCGGTAGTCGTGGGGCGTTGCCTTGAGATAGGCGGCCTTGATCTTGCGCACGTCGACGAGTAGGTAGATTCCGATAAACAAGATTCCCAGCAGGGTCACCATGACATTAAGGGTCCCGTAGACGAAGCCGAGCACCCCGCCGACCAAGCTGGAGCCGATGGCCCTTACGGCGTCCACGAGGTTCTCCCTTACCCTCGCGATAAGCTGCTGCGGGTCGTCGTTGGGCAACAGACCCCTGTTTTCCAGCAAATCCAGGGCGCCCCTCAGGTACTGCTCGGCACTGCCTACTATCCCGGGCGCGGCCTCGGCTAGTTGGGTGAATTGCTCGGCTACTATGGGCACCAGAAAGACCAACGCGAGCACAAAGATGCCAACTACGAGCAGGAACGAGAGTATGATCGCGAACCCATGCGGCACGAACTGCGAGAAGAAGCGCACCGGGAAGGAGAGCACGAGCGCGAGCGCTATGCCCCCGATGGCCGTTGTGAGTACGCTCGGCACCAGATACACGACGTATGCGAGGACGGCGATCGCGGCGAGGATCAGGACCGTCCTGGTGCGCCGCGAGATCCTGATCGGGGTAGGGTGCGCGGTGACGTCCGGCTCCCTGGTGCGCCGCCTCAACCTGCGCCTCAAAGCCGCCCTGCGGCCCTCCGGCTTCGACTGCGTTGAAATATCGTTGCCCGACATACAAGCGGTATACCCCCCGACCGTTGCGGCTATGCCGCTTAACCTCCGCGCGCAGCAAAATCCTGTCTCGCCCTCGTGAACGGTCAGCACGAGCTTGCATCTTCGTATCTCCCGGAAACCTCCGGCGCTCTTACCGTTCTGTGAGAGGCTGCGGGGGAGCATCGAGGGCTACGGGCTGACATCCGCGCAACATATCTGAAGAAACGACTGGTATGGGGAGAGGGTGAGTACAATCAACGAGGAGGTACGCGAGTACTCTCCGGCATAGGTACAAGGAGATCTACGAAAGCGTAGAGCAGGGCTCGAGAAAGGGTTTAGATTGAGTACGTTTGTTTTGATCCACGGTGGCTGGCACGGTGCATGGTGCTGGGACAAGGTTGCCCCGCTTCTGGAACGGGACGGTCACGAGGTCGTCAGGTTTGATCTGCCGGGACACGGTGCGGATCAGACTCCGGCCGCGGAGGTCACGCTGCAGAGTTATACCGATCGCGTTGTGGAGGCGCTAGATGCGCAATCCGAGCCCGTCGTGCTCGTGGGACACAGCCTGGGCGGCGTCGCCATCAGCCAGGCGGCCGAGCAGTGCCCCGAGAAGATAAACAAGCTCGTGTACGTGTGCGCTCTACTGCTGCCTAGCGGAAAGAGCGCCAGCGAGGCCTCTCAGGGGGACAGCGGATCGGTGGTCTTCAATAATGTGGAGGTGCAGCCGGATCTGGGCAGGATCGTCATCTCGGAAGAGGGGCTGAAGGAGGCTCTCTACCACGACTGCCCGGAGGAGGACTTCCAGCGGGCCCTGGACCTAATCACCCCTCAACCCATCGCGCCGCTGGGGACGCCCATTGAGGTGACCGAGGGGAACTTCGGGAGCGTGCGTAGAACCTACGTACACACCACGCAAGACAGGACCGCCAGCCCCGCCGCCCAGGAGAAGATGTACACCGAGCTGCCCTGCGAGAAGGTCGTCTCGATGGCGACCGGACACCTACCGTTCTTCGCCGCCCCAGAAGAACTGGCCGGACACCTCGACTCCCTGGCGAAGCTCTAGCAAACGAGCGGGCCTCGACTTACCGAAAGCGAGCCTGCCGGCGCCCCGAACGCGGCGCCGAACTCCTCGCAGGGGACCGCGCCATTCCAGCAAGGAGCCGGCAGAGATCGAGCTTCATGTTCCACGACGGGGTCAACGACGCTAGGCTTATCGAGCCTGTCGAGCGGCTCCGCGAGAGAATCGGGCAGGAGCCGTAGGACCTGATCGTCTCCACCACGGAGAACACCTGGTCCGACGGCTCCTTGGGAACGGGACGCGCCCAGTTTGGCGAGTCCCGTGCGCCTACCGGGCTGCGGCGGCGGCCAGGTTCGCGAGCACCCCGTCGATCACGTTGGCGACCTTGTTCAGCCCCTCGTTCTGGTGTTGCTCCATGACCGGTCCGAACTTGTCGTAGGAGACGTGGGCAACACCGTTCGCATCCTCGTATACGTAGATCCTGGTGGGGAGGTATAGACCGACCTCGGGGCCGCCGGCTTCGAGGAGCTTGCGCGCGGTGAGCGGGTTGCCGATAAC
>JADDPY010000289.1:0-7109 GCA_016781635.1 Rubrobacter sp. | reverse complement strand
TGATGCGACCCTGACTCGCCTTCGAGCCTCAGGTGTCGCGCAGGAGGGGCCGCATCTCCGGGCGAAACTCCTCGTAACCGTTCCTGCCCTTCTCCTTGGCCCGGTACATGGCGGCGTCCGCATCCCCGAGGAGCGCATCGGGAGGCCGCCCCTCGCCGGAGTCGCCGAGGGCCACGCCGATGCTGGCGGTGACGGACACCTTCTCGTCGCCCAGGGAGACCGGGGGTTTTAGTGCCTGTATGACGCGCTCGGCCACCTCGGTCGCCTCCGCCTCTCCGGCGACATCCTCCAGCAGCACGACGAACTCGTCGCCGCCGAGGCGAGCTACGGTGTCCTTGGACCGCAAGACCGAGCCGATGCGGGAGGCCGCCTCGACGAGCAGCTCGTCGCCGGCATCGTGGCCCAGGGAGTCGTTGACGAGCTTGAAGTTGTCCAGATCGAGGAACAGCACGGCCACCTTTCTTCCTCGGCGCTCCGTCCTCTCTAGAGCGTGTCCGAGACGGTCGGCGAGCAGGTCGCGGTTGGGCAAGCCGGTGAGGGAATCGTGGAAGGCCCGGTGCTCAAGCTCCTTCTCGAGCCTCCTGCGTTCGCTGACGTCGGTGGCGACGCCCACGATGCCGGTCACCGTACCGTCCTCGCCCCGCATGGGAGAGTAGCGGGTCTCGAAGGCGAGCCCTCCGATCTCCACCGTCGCGGCGACCTCCTCCCCGGAGAAGGCCCGCCGGACGTTCTCGAGAATGTCCGGCTCGTCGGCGCACATCTCGTAGATCGAGCGCCCGACCGCGTTGCCGGGTTCCTCTCCCACGGACTCCAGCGCCTTGCCCTCCGAGAGCGTTATCTTTCCCTCCCGATCGGCCGCGAATACGACGACCGACGCGCCGGTGACCACGGCCCTGAGCAGCTTCTCGCTCTCCTTAAGCGCCTCCTCGGCCTCCCTGCGCTCCGTAATGTCGCGGGTGACGACGACGATCCCCCTGACGTCCGGGTCGTGGGAGAGGTTATTATTGGACGACTCGAACCACCGCCACGAGCCGTCGGCGTGCCTCATCCTGAACTCCACGGGCGGGCTTTTGCCAGGTGTCGACAGAGCCTCAGCCACCGACTTGCCTAGATTATCGACGTCGTCGGGGTGACGAAACGGAACACTTCTCCCGCGGTCAAATCTTTGTGCCGGTAGCCAAGAGCGCGCTCGACCGTAGGGCTCTCGTAGCGGGGCGTCCCGTCGGGCTCGAGGATCGTGATCATGTCCGAGCCGTACCGGGCGAGCACGGAGCGCAGCCGACTTTCTGCCTCGAGCCTCGCCTCCTCGGCCTCTACCCGCCCGGTCGTCTCCCGTTGTACGGAGACCCATAGCTCGGGCCAGCCTCCATCCTCGCCGAAGACGGACACGATGTCGAGCTCGACCCAGAACGGCGTACCATCCTTGCGGTAGTTGAGGAGCTCGGTCCTCACCGACCCCCCGGTCTCCAGCGCCGTGCGCACCTCGTCGAGCTTCGCCCTGTCGGTCCCCGGCCCCTGTAGGACCCTCGGGCTCCTGCCGACGATTTCCTCGTACGAATAACCGGTCGTGCGCGAGAAGGCCGCGTTGGCGTAGACGACCCGCGGGCCCGGCTCGTCGATCGATCCGCCCTCGGTGACGAGCACGGCATCGTTGGCGTTCTCCAGTATCGAGCGCAGCAGGCCCAGGCGTACCCCGTCGCCCGGCCTCGGCCGAGCTCCTCCTCGCGTACTCACGCCGTTCTCCTCGTCGCTTCCGGTCGGTCTTTCCTCATCGCCACCCACGGTGCTCATCCTGCGGACCACAGCACAACACGATACGCCAGAACTTAACCGGGAGTATAAGCTAGTTCACACCCGCCAGCGCTGTCGAACATCCTATAATCGGCCGTTATGGTCCGCGTGCTCTTCGTCTGCCTCGGTAACATCTGCCGCTCGCCGATCTGCCAGGGCGTCTTCGAAGAGGAAGTGCGGCGGGCGGGGATGTCGGGGGAGATCGCGGCAGACTCCGCCGGCACCCACGGCTTCTACCATGCCGGCGAGATGCCGGACCCCCGGGCGCAGGAGAGCGCCCGGAGGCGCGGCATCGACATAAGCGCCCAGAGGGCCCGCCTACTCGAAAGGGAGGACTGCGAGAGGTTCGACTACATCCTCACGATGGACGATCAGAACTACGAAAGGGTGGCGGCCCTCTGCCGGGGCGCCGGTACGAAAACCGTAGTCCGCCCGTTCCTGGACTTCGCCCCCGACCGCCCCGAGCGCGAGGTCTCCGACCCGTACGGAGGCGGACCCGAAGGCTTCGAGCTCGCGATAGACCTGGCCGAAGCGGCGTCGGAGGGCCTCCTGAAAGACATTCGGGAGCGGCACCTGAGGAGGCGCCACGGCCGATAAGATCCTGGCCGACGGTGTCGAGGCGGCCCTCGGAGAGAGGCTACTCTCCGCTCGGCCGCTAAGCGGGGGATGCATCGGCGAGGTGTACCGGGCGGAGCTTGTCGATGGCTCGGCGGTGGTAGCGAAGGTCGACCAAACCGGCGAGGCAAACCTGGAGCGCGAAGCTTACATGCTCCGTTACCTCGGCGAGAAGTCGGAGCTTCCGGTCCCCGAGGTCTACCACTCCTCCCAAAACCTGCTGCTCATGCAGTTCATGGAAGGCGGGGGGAATTTCTCGCATGCGGAGGGCAACGCCGCGGAGCTTTTGGCGGCGCTGCACGGCATCACCGCCGACGCCTACGGGCACGAGAGAGACACCTTGATCGGCAGCCTCTCCCAGCCGAACCCGTGGACGTCCTCGTGGGTCGATTTCTTCCGCGAACAACGCCTGCTCTACGCCGCCCGCGTCGCCCGCGAGGCCGGGCGTCTCCCCGCCGAGCTTCACCGCCGCATCGAGGAGTTGGCCGGGAGGCTCGACGGCATGATCGCGGAGCCCGGACGAGCATCTCTTATCCATGGCGACGTATGGAGCGGAAACGTGCTTGCCCGAGGGGACAGGATCTCGGCCTTTCTGGACCCCGCGATCTACCACGCCGACCCGGAGATAGAGCTCGCATACATAAGCCTCTTCAATTCTTTCGGCCCGCACTTCTTCGAGCGCTACGGGGAGTTGCGGGACATAAGACCGAGCTTCTTCGAGGAGCGCCGCCACCTCTACACCCTATACCCTCTCCTCATTCACGTGTACTACTTCGGCGGCGGTTACGTGGGCTCCGTGGACGCAACGCTGCGCCGGTTCGGAGCGTAGTAGACCCTTGGCTTGCGCTTGTTTTCCAGAATCTCCTGGAGCATCGGTACGAGAGGAGGGAGGTTGCTTTTAGCGGTCTGACAGACGATGGGGAGGCTGATCGGCGTATTCGTGGATCACGGTGTTCCTCATCCCCAACCAGGGTATGCCGGGGTAGAGTTCATGGATCCCTCGGGAACGTGACTGGCGGGCTGGCCTGTAACGCTCGTGTTTCGCACCACGGCGTCCACCGTGTTTCCGTCTCCCCTGAGGTCCTCGAAGGACATGCCCTCGGCGAAGCGACGACGACCTCTACGGACTCCGGTATCGCGTCTCCCTTGTTGGAGGAAGCATGGTGCCAGTACACGGTGCATATCTACAGTTGTAGTACCGGGCGACGGGTAGGTACTGGAATCGCATTTGGTACCCCGCTTCACCTGCGTATCCTCGGGCCCTCGTCCTGGATGCATGTCTGTCTACGCCGGGCGTGGAATACTCGTGGAAGGTGTACATCAGGGGCCGGGGGAGAAGGGGTATTCGGCGTGGGAACAGCTAACCAGGTCGATGAATGGGGTTTCGAGACGCTTTGAGCGCAGCGTTCGCGGATAGGGCCGAACTTGCGCGTCGCCTCGGCAGGCTCCGAATGCGCGGCATCGTCGTCGGATGGGGTACCCTGCTCGTCGGGCTACACGGCTTCGGTTGGGTCGACCGCCAGGTGTCCGCGGCCAACGCGATAGCCGTCGCCCTCGATACGCTGGAGCAGAACCCCGACGACGATCTGGTTCTGGCGCTGGCCTGCCTACGGGAGAGCGAAACGGGGGAGGTCGTGGGAGCGCTGGAGCGGCTGGCCGAGCGGGAGGGCGCGGACTACGAGCTCGAGCGCAGAAAGTGGCGGCTCCTGCTGTTGGAAGAACGCATCGAAGCACTCCCCGCCGACCCGCTCCATGGCCTGCTCAATCTGGACGAGTTTTGGGGGGTCCTCGGCTATCCCGAGGACGGTCCGCATACCGTGCAGACCCGAAGCGGTATACCGCCCGAGGACTACTACACGCAGGACAACTACGAGGCCGAGTTCACCCGTCACGGACGGTGGATGGAGCAAGAGGCGAGGCTTTTGAAGCAAGCGGACGCAGTCGATGCTGGGGCCGAGCTCCCGGACGTTTCGTAGCCAGATCCGAGTGCTGCCTTCCTTTCTCCAGAGGAGACGCCGATGCGGGGCGAAAGCTTTGCCCTACCCCGCGACTGGCTCGAAGTTGCCGGCCTTGTGGACCTGTCCCGGCAGCTCCTTGCCGAGCTGGCCGGACAGCCACCCGGCGAGCTCGATGAGTGCGTCCAGGTTTATCCTTGTTTCGTGGCCCATCCCGTGCAGGAGGTAGACGAGGTCCTCCGTCGCTATGTTGCCGGTCGCCCGGGGGGAGAACGGGCAGCCCCCCGTCCCGCCGACGGCGGCGTCCAGCACCGTTGCTCCGGCTTCGACCGCCGCCACCGCGTTCGCCATCCCGGTGTTGCGCGTGTCGTGAAAGTGGCAGCCGACGGTGACGCCGTGCTTCAGGATGCCGCCGACAAGCTCGCGCACCTGCGACGGCACCCCGACCCCGATGGTGTCGGCCAGCACTAACTCGTCCGGTTTCGCCTCCGCCACCCGGGCGGCGATCTCCAGCACGCGCCCCGCATCCACGCGTCCCTCGAACGCGTCACCGAAGGCGGCGGAGAGCGTGATCGAGACCCTCACCCCGTCGAGGCGGGCACGCTCCACGAGCCTCGCGGCCAACGCCTCGGCGTCGGCGACCGTCGTGTTCTGGTTGCGCTTGGCGAACGTCTCCGTTACGGGGAAGGCGTAGCGCACCTCGTCCACCCCGGCCTCGAGGGCGCGCTCGTACCCCTTCTCGTTGAGCACGAGCCCGGCGTAGGTGACCTCGGGGTTGCGCTCCAACCCCTGCAGCACCTCCTCGGCGCCGGCCATCTGGGGCACCCGCTTCGGGTTGACGAAGCTCGCCGCCTCTATCCTCCGAAGGCCCGCCGCCGCAAGCCCGTCGCACAGCTCGGCGCGGACCTCCGGGGAGAGCGTGCGCTCTTCGTTTTGCAGGCCATCGCGCGGCCCTACTTCCACTATCTCCAGGCGCATCAGATGGTTCCCCTTTCTCGTAGCCCATTCAGGTCTTCCCCGCCCAGGCCCAGGAGCTCGCCGTAGACCTCGTCGTTGTGCTGGCCCAGAGCGGGGCCCGTCCACCGTACTTTGCCGGGGGTTTCGGTGAGGCGCGGGACGACGTTCTGCATGGGGAAGGGCCCGATCTTGGGGTCCTCCGTCCAGACCACGTTCCCCCTTGCCTCGTAGTGGGGGTCCTCCACCATGTCCTTCGCGGTGAAGACCTTGCCGGCCGGGACCCCGGCTCCGGCCATGGCCTCCAGCACCTCCTCCTCGGTCCGCTCCTCCGTCCACCCGGAGATCATGCCGTCGAGCTTCTCCATGTTCTCGCCGCGAGCATGGTGCGTCGCGAACCGCTCATCTTCGGCCCATTCGGAATGGCCCATCGCCTTCGCCAGCCTCCCGAAGACGGTATCGGCGTTGCCGGAGATCAGGACGTAGCCTCCGTCGCTCGTGGGGTAGAGGTTCGCGGGCGCCACGAACGGGAGGACGGTCCCGGTCCGACCACGCACGTGACCCGTCAGCTCGTACTCGGGGATCGTGCTCTCCATGAGGGCCAGGATGGCTTCATAAATCCCCACGTCCACCACCTGACCCTTCCCATCGTGAGCCTCGCGGTGGTACAGGGCGGTCAGGGCCCCGAGGGCGCCGAACGTCGCGCCCAAGGAGTCGCCCAGCGAGATCCCGCTGCGCGGCGGCGGGGCATCCGGGAAGCCGGTGATGTGCCGGATGCCGCCCATTGCCTCCCCGATCGCCCCGAAGCCCGCCCGGTCCTTGTAAGGCCCGGTCTGCCCGTAGCCCGAGACCCGCACCATGACGAGCCCGGGGTTCGTCTCCGAGAGCCTCTCGTACCCCAGGCCCCACCGCTCCATCGTCCCCGGCCGGAAGTTCTCCACCAGAACGTCCGCCTCGGCTATGAGGCTCCTGGCGAGCTCCTGGCCCTCCTCCTCGCGGAGGTTCAGCGTCACGGATTTCTTGTTGCGGGCGATGATCGGCCACCACAGGGTGCGGCCCTCCTTGCGGTGGCGGCCCCACTCGCGCATGGGGTCACCCTTACCCGGTGGCTCGACCTTGATGACCTCGGCCCCGAAGTCCGCGAGGAGCTGCCCGCAGAATGGACCCGCCAGAAGGCTCCCCATCTCCACGACCCGCACCCCCGCGAGGGGGAACCCATTCTCGCTCATTGCCTGCCCTCCTCTAGCGCCCTTATGACCGTGTCCCTGCCCTCATAGACGTGCTCTCGCATGACGATCTCCGCCCGCTCCCCGTCGCCTTGCTCCAGGCTTCGGAGAAGCTGGCGGTGGTGGTGGTTCGAGACGAGCCTCTCCTCCGGCGTGTACCAATAGAAGGCCTTGAAGACTAGCGGAAGCTCTACGGTGCGGTCGAGCAACCCCTTCAGCCGACCGTTGCGCCCGGCCTCCACTATTCCCCCGTGAAACTCCTGGTTGCGGGCCACGAGCCACCTCGTCTCCTCCTCGCGGTCGGAGAAACGCCCATCCTCCAGAGCCTCCATCTCAATCGCAACTTCGCGCAACCGGGACAACACCGATTCCTTTATGCGACTGGCGGCGAGCCGCGCGGCATGCCCCTCCAGCAGGGCGCGCAGATCGTAGACGTCCCAGACCTCCTTCAGGCCGAACCTGCGCACGACCGCCCCCTTGTTCGGCACGATCTCCACAAGCCCCTCGGCCTCCAGCCGCGTCAGAGCCTGCCTCACCGGCGTCCGACTAACCTCGAGCACCCGAGCCA
>JADDPY010000481.1 GCA_016781635.1 Rubrobacter sp. | reverse complement strand
TGACCTTCATAACTCGAAAGAGTGTACCCGCCGTGAGGGGTAGAGACTACCGGAGGGTTTCACAATCTCGCCGCGCGGCACCGCTCCTAGTTAGTCGGGGATGAGAGCAACCGGAGATCCTTGCGGCGGTTCAAGAAGTGATTGGCGTAGAGAAATGCGAGCGCAGGGAGCGCTTACAAAGAAACTACTCCCGCTCCCCGAACTCCAGCTTGACCTTATGGTCCGCGTCTAGAGCGAGGGCGGCGGAGTAGGGTTTGCCGGCCTTGCTCTTGAAGCCTTTGAGCTGTCCCGTGCGTCCTTTTTCCAGAAGCTGTTTTGCCTGGCGGGCGCTCACCCGCTTGCCGGAGATCGTCTTCCAGATCGCGAACTTGCAGCCCGTCTTCCACGACGAGCATCCGTAGGCTTTTGCACTCTCGACGACCGAAGAGCCGCATTTCGGGCAGGTGCCCAAGGAATCTTCGCTCGCGACGCTACCGTTCGATCCGCTGCGTCCCGCGCCGCGTGACGTGCCATGCCCGGCGCCGCGCCTTCCTCCGTTGCGCCTCACGGGGGCGACGACCTTCTCGCCCTCCTTGCCGCGCACCTCCTCGACGAGCGAGGCGGCGAGGCCCTTTATGTCTTCCATGAATCCGGGGCGGGACTCGGCTCCCCTCTCCATTCGCGCGAGGCGCTCCTCCCACGAGGCCGTCAGCTCCGGGGAGGCGAGGGGGCTATCTCCTAGAAGGCGGATCAGTGCCCTACCCTTCTCCGTGGGCACAAGGACCTTCCCCTCGCGCCCCAGATACCCGACCTTGAGCAGCCTCTCGATCGTCGCCGCCCTCGTGGCCGGCGTCCCGAGCCCAGAGTCCTTCATCGCCTGGCGCAGCTCCTCGTCCTCGACGAGCTTGCCGGCAGTCTCCATCGCCCCGAGCAGCGCCGCCTCCGAGAACCGCGGCGGCGGCTTGGTCTCGCCCTCCTTCACGGCGACCTTCGAAACGTCCCACTCCTGCCCGCGTTCTACCGGCGGCAGCACGGGTGGCTCCTTCTCCTTCCTACCGCTCAGCCCATCCGGATAAAGCGCCCGCCATCCAACCTCCACCACCACCCTCCCGCGCGAGAGGAACGTCTCCCCCCGCACCTCCGTCACGACCGTCGTGTTCTCGAACCGCGCCGCCGGGAAGAACACCGCGAGAAAGCGCCGTGCCACGAGGTCGTAGACCTTCGCCTCGTCCGGCGGCAGTTCCCCGGAAGACTTCTTGTTGGTTGGAACTATGGCATGGTGGTCCGTCACCTTTGCATCATCCACGATACGCTTGCTTACGGGCAGCTTCGGGAGAGCGAGAAGCTCATCCGCGAACGCGGCAAGCCCCGACAGTGCGCCCGCTGCCCCGACCCGCTTCTCGAGCCCCGCGACCATGTCCTGCGTGAGGTAGCGGCTAGAGGTTCGGGGATAGGTTATGAGCTTCCTCTCCTCGTAGAGCGCCTGGGCCGCTCGCAGCGTGCGCTCCGCGGTGAAGCCGTACCTGGAGTTCGCGTTGCGCTGAAGCTCCGTCAGGTCGTGGAGGAGCGGCGGCCTCTCGAAGGCCGTCTTCTTCTCAGCCTTGCGGACGGTCCCGGTCCCGCCCTTAACGCTCTCCGCTATCGCTTCGGCCGCCTCTTGCTCCTTAAGGCGGTTCTGCTTATCCTTGAACCACACACCGTCGTAGCTCGCGCCTTGCCTGGCGAATCGTACATAAACGGTCCAGAACTTCTCCGGCCTGAAATCCTCTATCTCCGCCTCGCGGTCGACGAGGAGCTTCAGGGTTGGAGTTTGGACGCGGCCTACGGAGAGGACGTTCCCGGGACTTCCGAACTTCGTCGAGTAGGCGCGGGTCGCGTTCATCCCCACGATCCAATCCGCCTCACCCCTGCTTCTGGCCGCGCCCTCCAGGGGCTTCATGCTTCGCCCGTCGCGTAAAGACGCGAGGCCTTGCCGAACCGCCTCGGAGGTAAGGGAAGAGATCCAGAGCCGTTTTACCGACTTCTTGCACCCCGAAAGCTCGTAGAGGTAGGAGAAGATGAGCTCCCCCTCCCTCCCCGCGTCGCAGGCATTCACCACCTCCGTCACGCCCGCAGAACGCATCAGCCCCTTCACCACCGAGAACTGATCCCGGGTCTTCGGGTTCACCTTGACCTTGAACCGCTCGGGCAGGACCGGCAAGCTCTCAAGCCGCCACCTCTTATACTCCTCCCCATAAGCATCCGGCGGCGCAAGCTCTGCGAGATGCCCGAGAGCCCACGTCACCGTCCAGCCCTCGCCCACGAGCACACCCTTCTCCTTGCGGTGACGCCCGAGCACGTTAGCTATATCCCTTGCAACCGACGGTTTCTCAGCGACGACTAGCCTCATGAGTCCAGTATACGGAACGATCATCTATCTCCCACGAGTCTCCCCACACGCGACAAGACCCGTAGCACAAGAAGGAAGCACTACACCGTTGTAAACGAGTGGCCGGACGATTCATCCGGGGGCATACAAGAAAAACCTAGCAGTTTGACAAAGATCCGCGTGAACGAATAATATGCCTTCCGGGTGTGGCAGAGGCTCTGAAGAGTCTCCGCTACTGTGTGGCTAGGAGCCCGAGTAACAAGTGTGGGCATGCGACGCAACTACGGGGGGTATTGGGAGTGGGTAGGATGAGGACTCCAAAGGCATGGCGTCTCTATCTGCTTCTAGGTGTGCTCTTAGCGAGCGCGTACTTTCTCTTCCCCTCTTCCATGACACGCGAACTCCTCTACAAGGTGGTGGTCAACGTAGTAGGTTTGACTACGATTACGGTGGCCCTGGTTAGCATACGTATATACCGTCCCGTACGTTCGCTCCCCTGGTACCTCTTCGTTGTCGGGTTACTGCTGCTAGTGGCCGGCGACGCATTTGTAACGATCAGTGAGTTTCTTGGCAAGGAACTTTCTTTTCCGTCGCCTGCTGATGCAGCCTACCTCGTCTCCTACCCCTTCATGATCGCCGGAGTGTTGATAATGGGCAGCTCCCGACTAGCTCGCAGCGGCCCCGCTGGTGTAATCGACTCGCTAATCGTTGCTACGGGTTTTGGGTTGCTTTTCTGGATCTACTTTATGGAACCCTACATTGTAGAGGCGTACGCCGGGCACCCCTCGATCACGCCCATCTCGATCGTGATCGCAATCGCATACCCGTTGATGGACCTGCTACTGCTCGTGGTCTTGATACGAACCCTGGTGGTCAGCGTCAACCGCCCCGTCTCCTACTACCTGCTCGGGGCGGCCTTCGGCACCTTGCTTACCAGCGACGTCGTCTGGACGGTAGCTCAGGCAGTGGGATCACGCCAGATCGCCAACCTCGTCGACCTCGGGTTCTTGCTATTCTTCTCGTTGTTCGGGGCCACTACGTTGCACCCGTCGATGTCCACGCTATTCGAGCCTGTCCTCAGAGTCGAGGCTAGGCTCACGCGCCGTCGCCTCGCGCTGCTCGCGGGGGCATCATTGATGGCACCAGCCGTCCTAGCGCTTCAAGCAGCTCGCGGGGAGACTATCAACGCGCCCTTGTTCGTCGCGGGCTCCGCGACGCTGTTCTTACTGGTGGTGGCCCGCATGGCCGGCATGATGCGTGCTCGGGAGCGAGCTGCGAACCGCGAGAGGGTACTGCGGCGAGCCGGCGCCGCGTTAGCCGCGTCCCAGGATAGGGAGGACCTTCACGAGGCCACTCTCGAAGCGGCTATCGAGCTTTTAGGGTCCAAAACAGCGGTCGTGATGAGCTTATGGGTGGGTCCGGCTGAGGGGATGCAAGAGGCAGCGACGACCGGAGAGGCAACGGGTGCGAGCTTCGCCGTAGGAGACTTACCGGAGGAAGCCCAGGCGCGCTTCTCGGAAGAAAGGTCCTTGCGAGTGAAGCCCGACGATGCCAACTTTACATTGGGAGTTCTGGAGCAAAACTCGAAGGCGCGCGAGTTCTTCGTGGTTCCTCTACGGGTACGGGATGAGATTACGGGTGCCGTGGTGGTTCTTGGTCGGGCACCGCTCCCGCAGGAGAGCCAGAACGCACTGGAGGCTTTGGGGGCCGAGATCGCGCTTGCGCTGGAGAACTTGCAGTTGTTAGAGGAGGTTCGCCAGACGAGCGTCATGAAGGAGCGGCAACGGCTGTCGCACGAGATTCACGACACGCTTGCCCAAGGTTTCACCAGCATTGTGATGAGCCTCTCAGCGGCGCAGCTTGCGTACCCTGAGATGTTCTCGGGCTCCTCCCCCGCGCAGCGGCACCTCGAGCTGGCGCGGCGGACAGCTCGGGAGAGCCTTGCCGAAACACGGCGCTTGGTGTGGGCCCTGCGCCCCGAGGCGCTGGACCGCCACCCGCTGCCCCAAGCCCTTGAGGGGCTAGCCGAGGAGTGGTCGGGGAGGACATGCATCGAAGCCCGATCCAGCGTTACGGGCGTCTCACGCCAGCTCCTACCGGAGACCGAGGTGGCCCTATTGCGGATCGCGCAGGAGGCGTTGGCTAACGTCCACAAGCACGCGGGCGCGGAGCAGGTCGTGCTAACGCTCTCGTACCTCGAAGGTCTCGTGGCGCTTGACGTTTCGGACGACGGAGTAGGCTTCGATCCGGACTCCCCCAAAGCCGGCGTACGCCCGCAAGACGCCGGCGGCTTCGGCCTGCTATCGATGCGCGAGCGCGTCGAGCAACTCGGCGGCAGTTTGTCGGTCGAGAGCACGCTGAACGGGGGAACCACGCTCGCGGCCACATTACCCACCTCACTTGCGCCATCCGGACAAAACCAGAGAACTAGAGAGCGAGAGGCGGTCGAGGAGACCCGATGACGGAGACCATCCGGCTACTTATTTGCGATGACCACCCCGTGGTCAGGTCTGGCCTGCGCGGCATGCTGGAGAGCCAGCCCGACCTGGAAATTGTCGCAGAGGCGACGAACGGTGACGAAGCCGTCTCGCTAACGATCCGTCACCATCCAAACGTCGTCCTCATGGACCTTAGAATGCCGAAGATGGATGGTGTGGCGGCGACGGAGCGGATCAAAGCCGAGAACCCATCTGCCAACGTCCTTATTCTCACTACCTACGAGACCGACGCCGATATCGTACGGGCAGTAGCCGCCGGAGCCCTCGGCTTCCTGCTCAAAGATGCCCCCGAAGAGCGCATCTTCGGCGCCATACGCGACGTGGCTCGTGGTACCTCCCCCCTGGCTCCGAGCGTCGCGACTCGCTTGGTCGCGCGTATGCGTGGCGACAACGACAACGTCCTGAGCCCTCGTGAAGTTGAGATTCTGCAACTCGTTTCGCAAGGGATCAACAATAAGGGCATCGCGAGTAAGCTTTGGATCAGCGAAGCTACGGTGAAGTCGCACCTGAACCGCGTCTTCGATAAGCTCGACGCCGTCGACCGCACCTCCGCCGTTACGGCCGCCCTAAAGCGAGGCATTATGCGCCTCGAATAACCGCGATCCCGCCTAACTCGCCATCGATTCATGGCCTATCCTCGAAAAAAGCGGGATTATACGGCACGATAACTTTTCCTCTGCTCCGTAACGGTACCGTATTTTCGCATCAAGAGCAGATCGAAGATCACTGCGACCGCTCCATCTTCGAAGGACAGACCTTACCTTCGGTACTTCAGCAACGTCCTTCCAACTTTAGGCTACATAACTTCAAACTATTGAATGGTGACTCGTACAGTTCATTTTTACATAATTGCTTTATTGCTAAAGCCTATACACGAAGGAGAAGATTTATGTACAGGTCAATGAAGAGGATAAGGCGGGTGTTAGTCATGGGTGCGGTCTGCCTAGCGTTAACGTCCAGCAGCGTTTCCGCTTCTCAGGCATCAACTGGTAGCGATAAGGTGATCCAGCCCTCACGCGTCACGTGCTGGCTTTGCTGGTAATTAGGTTACGGTTGGCGAAGGAAACCGCGGACAGCGTAACTTCGTGAAGGAGAAATATGACCGATCTGGGAATCAAGACAATCGGTAGGCATAAATCCAATACGAAAATCAGAACGTTGTTGGTCGATGATCACCCCGTGACGCGCCTCGGAATCAGGAGCTTGTTGGAAACGACGGAGGATCTGGAGGTTGTCGGGGAGGCCGGGGATGCGGAAGAGGCGGTGCGGCTGGCCGTTCGGCTCCAGCCGGACCTGGTGGTCCTCGACCTCCGGCTCGGCGAGAAGGGCGACGGGATGGAGGTTTGCCGGAAGATCAAAGCTTCCCCGAACCCTCCCCGTATCCTCATACATAGCGCCTTCAGCAGGGCGGAGGACCTGGCGAGGGCCACCGTTGCGGGGGCTGATGGGTACTTCCACAAGGGCGAGGAGTATCTAGAGTTCCCGGGGGTGGTGCGCCGGGTTTGTAGTGGTGAGAGGGTGTGGTTTGTGGACACGGCGGAAGAGCCGCAGCTCGTCACAAGGGCAGCATGCAAAGGCCCCGCCCTCACGCCCAAGGAGCGCGAGGTCTTCACCCTCATGCTCAAACGCTACTCGAACGCGGAGGTGGGGAGGACTTTGTACATGAGCCTCCCTACAGTGAAGACGCACGTGAAGCACATCCTCGGAAAGATAGGCTTGAAGAGCCGCAAGGAGCTCTTTTTGCCACCCCCAGTTGTCTCACCAGTGTCCTCCAGGGCCATGGTAGGCAGGTAGGTGACGGTACGCTCGTACCTTGAGTGAGAGTAAAAGAAGAGCCCGGTGGGTGGAACTTGGTGGGTGATGGGTGGGGAAAGGAGGAACCACCCAGGTCCGGGCTCTTTAATTGTGGAGACGCCGACGAGAACACGGTGGGTGTGCGAAAAGGTCCGCCAGCAATCTCTAAGTCGGTATATTGCACGGCGGAGATGATGGTTGGATTAAAGTGGGATTAGGATCTTTTCATCCTGGCGCCGAGTACGCCTCCGGGTCTATTTCGTGCCGGGGTCGAAGCGGTATCCGGAGCCGCGGATGGTGGTTATGAGAGAGGGCGCGCCAGCGCGGTCGATCTTGCTCCGAAGGTACCTCACGTAGACGTCCACAACGTTCGAGCCGGGGTCGAAGGCGTAATCCCAGATGGCAGAGAGGATCTGCTGGCGCGAGAGGACCTGGCCGGGGTGGCGCATGAAGTACTCGAGCAGCGCGAACTCGCGGCTGGAGAGATCTATTTTGTTCTCTCCGCGCCAGGCGCGGCGGCTGAGGAGGTCCATCGTCAGGTCGCCGTGGGAGACGCGGGCGGATTGCTGCTGGTCGGCCCGGCGCGTGAGCGCCCTGATGCGGGCGAGCAGCTCTTCGAAAACGAACGGTTTGGTCAGGTAGTCGTCCGCCCCGCCGTCGAGGGCGTCGACTTTGTTGCGCAGGTCGTCGCGGGCCGTGAGCATGAGAACCGGCAGCCCGGTACGCTTCTGGCGGATGCGCTTCAAAACCTCGTGGCCGTCCATACTCGGCAGCGAGATGTCCAGCAGCACAAGGTCCACGGGCTCTTCTACCGCCATACGGGCCCCGTTCTCCCCGTCGTCGGCCGTCACGACGCCGTGGCCGTGGGCGGTAAACCCCCGCTCCAAAAATCTTACGATCCCGGCCTCGTCTTCTATTATGAGGATGCGCATGCCATGGCTCCCCGCTAAGTTTTAGACCACACCCGTCCACAAGTATAATGCCCCTGTGGGATCCTCGAATCAAAACGCTTTGCGGAGGGCTCTAAAGTTCTCGAATACGTTCCGGCGGGCATCCAAGCGCACGGAGTTGACCGCGGTCGGGGGGCTTGTAGGCGGTTTCGTTGGGGCTCTTGCCGCGGGCTTCGCTCGCGCCAGACGCAGCTTGGGGGCAGAGGACCGCCGCAACGGGGAGCACCTGCGACTCCTCGCGACCGCCAGCGACGTGGTCTTCCGTTACCTCCCCGCCCCGATCGGCAGGTTCGATTACGTCAGCCCTTCGGTCGAAGGACTGACCGGATACACCGTCGAGGAGCACTACGAGGACCCGAGCATCATACGCCGCCTAGTCCACCCCGATGATTGGCACGTCCTCATGCATGCCATGCGCTCCGAAGGCTCGACCGCGAGCTTCGAGCTGCGCTGGGTCCGCAAGACCGGCGAGGTCTTGTGGTTAGAGCAACGAGTCTGTCTGGTCAGGGACGACGAAGGCGGGCTGGTGGCCGTCGAAGGGATCGCTCGCGACGTCACCGCGCGCAAGGAGGCCGAGGAGGCGCTCAAGCAGAGCGAGGAGAGGCACCGCACCCTCTTCGAGACCATGACCCACGGCATTATCTACTACGACGGAAGGGGCAAAGTTACCACCGCCAACCCCGCCGCAAAGAAGATCCTCGGCATCGACGTGGATCGGATGCCGAACCTCTCTCCCCTTGCCCGCAGTTGGAGGGCGATCCGCGAGGACGGATCGGACCTACCTGATGAGGAGCGCCCCGTCGTGGTCGCCCTCAGAACGGGGAGGGAGGTCAACGGCGCGGTAGTAGGCGTGAGGCCGCCGGGCGGTGAGGTACGCTGGATGTGCGTCGACGCCGTGCCGCAGTTCCGATCCGGGGAGGACCGGCCTTACAGGGTCCACGTAACCCTGGAGGACATCACCAAGCGTACGGCGGCCGAGAACGAGCTGCGCGCCGCCGAGGAACGCTTCCGCGTTGCCTTCTCGCACGCCCCTATCGGCATAGCCCTCGTAGCCCTCAACGGCCGCTACGGGCAGGTCAACCCCGCCATGTGCGAGATCCTCGGTTACAGCGAGGACGAGCTCCTCGGGAAGACCTTCCAGGAGATCACACACCCCGACGACCTTGAGATAAGCCTGGACTTCGAGCGCCGGCTTCACGAGGGGCAGTTCGAAAGCTATCATGTAGAGAAGCGCTACGTGTGCGCGGACGGCAAGACAGTCTGGGTCTCCCTGAACGTCTCGCTCGTTAACGGCTCGCGCGGCGAACCCCTCTACTACATCGCCAAGGTCCAGGACGTCTCGGAGCGCAAGGAGTGGGAGAAGGCGCTCGCACGGAGCGAGGAGCGCTACCGCCTCGTCGCCCGCGCCACGAGCCAGGGGATCCTGGACGCGGACCTTCGAAACGACACGCTCGAATGGGGCGGGGCCGCCGAGAGCCTGTTCGGCTACTCCTCCGACGAGCCGAAGAACCTGGCATGGTGGGAAGAACGCATACACCCCGAGGACCGAGAGCGGGTAATGGCGAGCGTCGCCGCAATCCTGAGGGACGGCGAGGCGTGGTCCGACGAGTACCGCTTCCGACGCGCCGATGGCTCGTACGCGGTAGTCGCCAACCAGGGCTGCGTCGTGCGCGAAGACGGGGGCGAGCCGGTGCGCATGATCGGCTCGATGCTCGACGTCACCGAGCGACGAGGGGCCGAGACGGCCCTCAAGGAGAGCGAGGAGCGCTTCAGGTCCCTCATCCAGAACTCTTCGGACATGATCACCGTCATCGGCTCCGACGGCACCATCCTCTACCACAGCCCCTCGATAGGGCGGGTGCTGGGGCACGCACCCAGGAGCAGAATCGGTCAGAACGTCTTCGAGTCCGCCCTGATCCACCCCGAGGACCTACCCCGTCACTCCGACGCCATACGCAAGACCCTGAGCGAGCCGGGTAGCAGCAGGACGGTCGAGATGCGCATGTTGCACCGCGACGGCTACTGGCGCCACATCGAAGCGACCATGCGCAACCCCGTCGACGAGTCGGGCCTGGACGGCATCGTCGCCAACTCCCGAGACATTACGGAGCGCAAGCGTACCGAGGAGGCCCTCCGGGAGAGCGAGGAACGTTTCAGGCTCCTCGCGGAGAACGCTAACGACCTGGTCTGCCTCCACGCACTCGACGGCCGCTACCTCTACGTCAGCCCCTCCAGCAAACGCCTGCTTGGCTACGATCCCGAGGAGCTCATAAACACCAACCCCTACGACCTCATCTACCCCGAGGATGTCCCGCGCATCCGCTCGGGTCCGCAGGAGACGTTATTAAGAGGAGAGCCCCAAGTCTCCACGAGGTGCCGCTACCGCAAAAAGTCCGGAGATTACGCCTGGTTCGAGACCGTGACGGGGTTGATCTGGGACGAGCGGGGACGAGTGTCCCGCCTCCAGACCTCCTCTCGCGACGTCAGCGATCGCAAGGCGGCCGAGGAGGCCCTGGAGGAGGCCGCGCGGGCGAAGACGGAGTTCCTCGCGGACGTCTCCCACGAGCTGAGGACGCCCCTCACGGTCATCCGCGGCAACGCCGAGGTCGGCCTGCAGCTCCAGCGCGACTGCGTCCACAAGGAGGGGCTGGAGGAGATCGTACGCGAGGCCGGGCGCGTCTCACGCATGGTCGAGGACCTGCTTTTCCTGGCCCGCTCGGACTCCTCGGACCTACCACCGGCGGCGCCCTTGGTGCAGGAACCGGTTCCGGTGAAGCCCTTCCTGGCCTGTCTAGCCGGCCGCGCCGAGCTTCTGGCTCGGGAGCACGGCGCCATCCTCGAAGCCGTCCGAACCGATGACGTCGAAGGCATCTTGCGGGTGGACCACATCCGCATCGAGCAGGCAGTGCTGGCCCTCGTGGACAACGCGGCCAAGTACGGCCCCGAGGGTGGCACCATCTCCCTGAGATCGGGGCCCGTGACCCGAGGGGATGGTTCCACCGAGCTGAGGATCGAGGTCTTAGACCGCGGGCCCGGCATCCCGGACGAGGACCTGCCCCACATCTTCGAACGCTTCTACCGTGCTAGAAGAGCCCGAGGCCCGGCGGCCGACGGCGGCACGGGCCTCGGGCTCTCGATCGCCAAGACTATCGTGGACTCCCAGGGCGGGCGCATCGAGGCCCAAAGTCGGTTGGGCGAAGGAACGCACATGACGATTCGCCTCCCGTTGACCGATGGCGCCGGCACTACCGACAAGCCGTAGCCTGTAGCATCCGCCCGGCTCCTCGCGGAGCGTACCCGTTACAAACGAGACCATCTCGTCGAGGCCCCGGCAAGATGCCGGGGCAAAAATCGAGAGACAGAGTGTTGGTGGCGTCCGCCTCAAACGGGCCTAGGTTAAAATTAGAATGGGTATTTGCGATGGCGAGTTCGAACGACAACAAGGGGTTGGATCCGG
>JADDPY010000388.1 GCA_016781635.1 Rubrobacter sp. | reverse complement strand
CGCGCGGACGCGCCCGTAGGCGGTACCGGCGAGCACGACGTCGCTCTTCTTCAAGGTGCCCCGGTTCACGAGCAGCGTCGCAACCGGACCGCGGCCCGGGTCGCGCTCGCTCTCGATCACGTACCCGCTGGCGGGGGCGTTCGGGTTGGCCTTCAGGTCCTCGAGCTCGGCGACGATGAGGATGTTCTCCAAAAGCTCCTCGAAGCCCTCGCCCGTCTTCGCCGAGACGCGCACCGTCACCGTCTCGCCGCCGTATTCCTCGGGTACGAGATCCCGCTCGGAAAGCTGGCCCAGAACCCTGTCGGGGTTCGCGTTTGGGACGTCGATCTTGTTGACGGCTACGACGATCGGGACCTCGGCGGCCTTGGCGTGCTCGATGGCCTCGTCGGTCTGGGGCATCACCCCGTCGTCGGCGGCGACGACGAGCACTACGACGTCCGTGATCCTGGCGCCACGGGCCCGCATCTCGGTGAACGCCTCGTGGCCCGGCGTGTCAACGAAGGTTATCTTACGATCCCCAAGGCTCGCCTGGTACGCGCCGATGTGCTGCGTGATCCCGCCGGCCTCGCCGCTCTGCACGTTTGCTTTGCGGACGCGATCCAGAAGCGAAGTCTTGCCGTGGTCGACGTGGCCCATAACAGTAACCACCGGCGGCTTCTCCACGAGGTCCTGCGGGTCGTCCTCGGGGAGAGCGGCCTCGACCGGCTCCTCGATGGCCGCGACCTCGACCTCGACCTCCATGTCGTCGGCGATAAGCTCGATCTCGTCGGTCGTCAGCGTCTGGGTCATGGTCCTCATCTCGCCCATGCCCATGAGGATCTTGATGATCCTGGTCGCCGGTACCCCGAGGGCATCCGCGAGGTCCGCAACCGTCGCACCCGGCTCGACCCTCACCACCTTGGTCTCTTCTTCCTTGGCCTCGACAGCGGCGGCCACGGGCCTCGGGGCCTCCGTCCGCGGGACCTCCGTCGCGGTCGGCCTCGGGCCCCGGTTGGTAGCGCTCGCGTCTATAACGACGCGGCGCCTCTTACGATTACCGCCGGTCCGGCCCTTGCTCGCCGGCTTCTCGGGGGCCTTGGCCTCGTCCACCCGCCCGTTGCCACCGCCGTTCTCGGCGGGCGCCCCGCCGGTTGCCCCGGCAGTCGTCGCGGTCGCCACCGGAGCAGGCGTCTCGCTCTGCCCGTTCGCGCCGCCCGCAAAGACACGGTCGTAGACGGAGTCTTCCACGGACGAGGAGTGACTCTTCACTTCCACGCCCGCCTGCTGAAGACGACCTATAACATCCTTGTTCTCCAGGTTATGTTCCCTGGCTATTTCGTATACGCGCTTACTCATTTAACCCCCTAAGAACCCTGTACCAGGCCCTCGAACTCGGCAGCCTGGGCCTGGTGCGACGGTATCCCGCAGAACAGCGACCCCGGCAGCGCGGTGTTTGCGCACCTGCGGCCATTTGAGAGGACCGCCCGGCAGCGGTGCATCGCGGAGTCCGCCTCGGGCTCCCAGTCCTCTTCCGCGTCCTCGTATTCCCCCGCCTGGCTTTCGGGCTTTATGTCTATTTTCCAGTCCGTCAGCTTCACCGCGAGACGGGCGTTCTGACCCTCCCGGCCTATCGCGAGCGAGAGCTGATCGTCGGGCACTATGACCTCGGCCTGCTTCTCGTCCTCGTCGAGGTACACCTCGCGGACGCGCGCCGGGCTCAGAGCCTTCGCTATAAACTGCGCCGGATCCGGGTGCCACTGAATGATGTCTATCTTCTCGTTCCGAAGCTCGGAGACGACCGCGCGCACGCGGCTCCCCCTCGGGCCCACGCAGGCGCCCACGGGGTCTATGCCCTGCTCGTTCGACCACACGGCGACCTTGGAACGGAGCCCGGCCTCCCTCGCGACGGCCCTTATCTCCACGAGCTTGTCGTAGATCTCCGGTACCTCGAGCTCGAAGAGGCCCTTCAAAAGCCCCTCGTGCCGCCGGCTCACCGTCAAGCTAGGCCCCCGGCCCGGTTCCCGAATCTCCTGAAGGTAGACCTTCAGGCGCTGACCGTTCTCGTAACGCTCGTTCGGCACCTGCTCGCTTGCCGGCAACAGCGCCTCGACCCTTCCGAGGTCGACGAGCGTCATGCGACGATGGGCCTGCTGCACGATCCCCGTGACGACGTCGCCGATGCGGTCGCCGTACTCCGCGAGGAGTTGATCGTTGTTTATCTCGTTCAAGCGCTGGTAGAAGGTGGTGCGCATGGTCTGGGCGGCGATCCTGGTGAAGTCGTGAGGCGTTATGTCCTCGCTGTCCTTCATCACCCGGAGGTCGCCGGTCTCCCGATCGAGAACCACCTCGGCCCCTTCCACGGCCCCCTCCCGACCCTCGTAGGCCGCGAGCAGAGACTCCTCGAGGACCCCCTTGACGACTTCGAAGGAAATACCCTTATCAGCCTCTATCTCGTGCAGCGCAGATAATAATGCGGTGTTCATTCTGTTATATGTCCTCCTTGAGGTTCGCTCGGGCAACGGAGCCGAACGGCAGCTCCACCTCTGCTCCCCCCTCCGGGAGTTTTAGTACGAAGCTATTCTCGCCCACGCGATCGATGGTCCCGGAAAAGTTGCGCCGCCCCTCGATGGGCGTCGCAACCTTGACCTTCGCCTCGTGACCGGCGAAGCGTCGGAAGTGCTCGGGTCTGGTCAGCGGGCGCTCGATCCCCGGCGAAGAAACCTCGACGAGCCCGTCGTAGCCCTCCTCTTCCAGGGCCGGGGAAACGATCCCCGCCACCCGCCTGCAAAACTCGTGGTCCACGGGTCCGTCCTCCCGGTCCACGAGCAGCGTAAGAAAAGGCCCACCGTCGAAGCGGGCTTGTACAAGCTCCGCACCCTCCGGAAGGGCCCCCTCTACGACCTCCGCCAATCTCTCCAAACTCGCCGTTTCGAGCACTCCCTAATCAAGACGTTAAAAAAGCAACGAGCCCCGAGAGGCCCCTTGCTCTACAACAACAGTGTTAATTGTACATCAGAGTATGTAGGTTACAAGCTTTAGGGTCACCATGCTACTCTGGTCCATCGTCGTATTTGTTGAGCCGCCACGAGCATCGAGGCCACCGGTGCAGCCCCCAAAGGGATAGAAGTGCCGGCG
The DNA here is from genome assembly GCA_016781635.1 of Rubrobacter sp. GTDB lineage: Bacteria > Actinomycetota > Rubrobacteria > Rubrobacterales > Rubrobacteraceae > Rubrobacter_F. Next base: position 7,983 of record JADDPY010000388.1, on the reverse strand, counting down.
AGCCTACGCGGACGGTTTACTTCCAGCCGTCCTTCTCTATCTCCTCGAAGAGGGCATCGTAGATCTCGTCCCGGCCGACCTTGCGAAGGGGCTCGCCCTTCGAGAAGATCACACCGTCGTCCTTGCCGCCCGCGACACCGTAGTCCGCGTCCCTTGCCTCTCCGGGACCGTTCACGATGCAACCCATTACCGCGACGGTGAAGTGGTCCTCGAAGCCCTTGAGCTTATCCTCGACCTGGCTCGCCATGCCGATAACGTCGAATCCCAGGGTGCGGGCACAACTCGGGCAGGCGATGACGTTCGGGCCCCGGTGGCGGAGGTTCAGGGACGATAGGATCTGGTACGCGACCGGGATCTCCTCGACCGGGTCCTCCGCGAGCGAGATGCGAATGGTGTCCCCGATGCCGTACGGCAAGAGCTGTCCGAGGGCCGCGGCGCTCTTTATGGAACCGTTCAGCTTCGTCCCGGCCTCGGTGACCCCGAGGTGGAGCGGCGCATCGGAGTGCTCGCGGAACTTCCTGTTCGCCTCGACCATCTCGGGGACGTGGCTGGCCTTGAGGGAGACCTTGAAGTTCGTGAAGCCCATGTCCTCGGCGATCTCGACCTTGCTCAACGCACTCGCCACGAGCGCCTCCGCCTTGGGCATGTCCCAGTACTTCTTCTCGACGGAACCGGAGTTGACGCCGATTCGCATGGCCACCCCAGTCTCCATGCATTTCTCGATGACCTGCCTGTAACGGTCGTCGCTCCCGACGTTGCCGGGGTTGATGCGCACGCACGCCGCTCCGGCATCGGCCGCCCCGAGCGCCATCCGGTAGTCGAAGTGGATGTCCGCGATCAAGGGCACGGGACTCCGCCAGACGACCTCGCGGAAACCCTTTAGCGCCTTGGAGCCGTTGACGGAGACGCGCACGAGATCGGCGCCGGCGGCGCTCAGGTCATACACCTGATTCACCGTTGCCTCAACATCGTAGGTCATCGTGTTCGTCATGGACTGGACGGCCACCTGGGCTCCGCCGCCGATCGGTACGCCGCCGACCTCGATCCTGCGGCTCGTAATCGGCCTATCCTGTACGGCTGCCTCGGTCATCTCACTCCCATAAGTATGTTACGGACGTTGCTCGGGGATAAACGGTTGCCCCTCTACGATTTTACTAACATCGGCGTAGGTTGCGAACAAGAAAAGCATAAGAATTAACGCCAACCCGAACGCCGCAACCTTACCGACCGTCTCCGGCCGCACCGGCCTGCCGATGACCTTCTCCGCCGCGATAAAGAACAAGTGTCCCCCGTCTAGCGGCAGGATCGGCAGCAGGTTAAAGACCGCGAGGTTCAAGCTGATAAACGCGAGCAGGTTCGCGAAGCTCAAAAGCCCTTGAGAAGCCACAGTGCTACTAACCGAAACCACCCCGATGGGGCTGGAGACCGAATCGAAGAAGTTGACCTCGCCGGTCACGAGCTGCCCCACAAACCAGCCGAAAAGCCCGATCACCTGGATCGTACGCCCCACTGCCTCCCCGAGCGCATCGATGGGCCCGGACACGGTAGTAGCCTTCGGCTGAATCCCGACGATCGCCCGGTCCGGGTTCGTCGGGTCCGCCCCGAGCTCGCCGGAAAGCTCCAGATCCTCCCCGCCCCGCTCCACGACGAGTTCCACCGGGTCCCCGATCTTGCGATCAGCCATGATCCCCTGAAACTCCGACCAATCCTCGACCGGCTCCCCATAGGCCGAGACGAGCCGGTCCCCTGGCCGTAGATCGACCTGCGTGGCGAGCGAGTCCGGTACGACCTCCTCGACCTCAGTCGTCACCCCCGTCGGCGCTCCGGCCATGTAAACCCCGAAGAAGATGACCACCGCCGCCAACAGGTTCGCGAACGGCCCCGCGAAAATGATCGCAGCCCGCCGCCACGCCGACTTCGAGAGATACGAGCGCGGACCCCGCTCCCCCGTCTCTTCCTCGACGCTCGCTACCCCCTCCATCCCCTCCATCTTGGCGAAACCGCCGAGGAGTATTATGCGGAAAGAGTAGACCGTCTTACCGAACTTCTTTTTGAAGATGGCGGGGCCGAAGCCTATTCCGAACTCGGGGACGTGTACCCCCAGCGCCTTCGCGACGAGCATGTGCCCGAGCTCGTGGATTACTACGAGCAGGATCAGGCCGAGCAGGGACACGAGGATGGTCATCGGGCCTCCGCGGCCCGTACGGCGCGCTCCGCCTCTTCGCGCCCCCAACGGTCAACGGTAGTTATTGCTTCCATGCTTTGCATCGCACCAAATTCGGGCACGGTCGAAAGAACCTCCTCGACTACGTCTGCTATACGAAGAAATTCTATCTTACGATCGAGAAAAGCCTGAACGGCGACCTCGTTCGCCGCGTTCAAGGCGACCGGATAGGCACCACCCCTCCCGCCCGCCTCGATCGCGAGCGGCAGGCAGCGAAAAACGTTGTTGCGTGGCTCCTCGAAGGTCCACGTGGAACCGCCGAACGGCACCGCCTCGACGCCGACGTCGGCCCGCTCGGGGTACAGGACACCGTAGGCTATGGGGAGACGCATGTCTGGGTTGGCGGCGTGTAGGACGACGGCTCCGTCGTTGAACAGCGCCCCGCCGTGCACCACGGATTGTCGATGCACGACTACCTTTACCGCCTCGTAGGAGACACCGAAGAGGTGATGAGCTTCTATCACTTCGAGCCCCTTGTTCATCATCGTAGCGGAGTCGATCGTGATCTTGGGTCCCATCTGCCACGTCGGGTGCTTTAGCGCATCCTCCGGCCCGAGGCCCCGCAAATCCTCCCGCCCGAAGAAAGGACCACCCGAAGCCGTCAGCAAAACACCGGAGATCTCAGCCTCATCCCGCCCCTCCAGACACTGAAAGATCGCCGAATGCTCCGAATCCACGGGTATTATGGGGTTATTGTTTGCCTTGGCGAGCTTCATCACCCATTCGCCGCCGGTTACGAGGGATTCTTTGTTGGCGAGGGCTACCCGGTTGCCCTGCTTCAGCGCCCCCACGGTGGCGGCGAGGCCGGCGAAGCCTACGATCGCGTTGAGGATTACGTCCGCGGGGGCCTCTGCGAGGGTTGCGGCGGAGCCGGGGCCGGCGAGGACTTCGGCCTTGAGGCCCTCGAGGAGGGCCGGGTCGCCGTTTTCGAGGGCGACGTATTGGGGGGAGAACTCCTCGGCCTGTTGACGGAGGACTTTTGTGCTCGCTGCGGCGGAGAGGCCGACGATCTCGAAGCGGTCGGGGTGGGCGCGCACGACATCGAGGGCCTGGAGGCCGACGCTACCGGTCGAGCCGAGGATGGTGAGGCGTTTCTTCCGTTCGTTCATGTCAGAAACAGAGTGTAAAGGTAGTAGACGGCGGGGGCTGTGAACAGGAGGCTATCTATGCGGTCGAGGAGGCCGCCGTGCCCGGGGAGCGCGCGGCCTAGGTCCTTCAGGCCGAGGAGGCGCTTGAGGATGGACTCGAAGAGGTCGCCCGCCTGGCTCACTATCGAGATCACCACGCCCGCGAGCGCCGAGGCCCACAATGGAAGCCCCAAGAAAAGGTTTGCGAGAGGGGCGACGACGGCAGTTGTCAGAACGATGCCGCCTATCGAGCCCTCTATCGTCTTTTTCGGGCTGAGGGACGGGAAGAGGGGGTGGCGGCCGAAGAGGAGGCCGGCGAAGTAGGCGCCCGAGTCGGAGACCCAGGGACCCGCGACCGCGATGAGGACGAGGTAGATCCCTTCTACGGCGTTCGTCTGGTCCCCGATCAGGTACACGTGCGCAAGCGGCGCTCCAACCCAGGTCGCCATGAGCATCAACGCGAGCATCGCCCTAAGCGTTCGCGCCTCCGGGTACCCCGCGAGCCAGAACAGCGCCCAGGGCAGCCCCAGCATCACCCCCGCGAGTATGCCCGTCGTGCCAAAAGGTACGGCGAGCAGAACCGGGAGCGCCCCCGCGCCGAAGGCCGCAGGGTACGGCAGGGTCAGGGCACGCGCGAGCTCGTAGGAGGCGCGGGCCGTTACGAGGAGGACGAGGGCGACGACCCAAGGCCCACCGGCCACGATGGCGCCGACGACGATCGGGGCGAGTACGGCGGCCGTGCCGAAGCGCCTCCTGAGCACGAAGGGGTGTCCCCCCTAGACCCCGCCGCGGCGCCGAGAGCGGGCCGCGAAGGAAGCAACAGCCCGTCGAAACTCTTCAGGCGAGAAGTCGGGCCAGAGCGTCTCGGTGACGTAGAACTCGGCGTAAGCGATCTGCCAGAGCAGGAAGTTCGAGACCCTGAGCTCTCCGCTCGTCCGGATAAGGAGGTCGATCTCCGGCACCTCGGGGGCGTACAGGTAGGAGGCGAACGTCGCCTCGTTCACCGCGTCGGGGTCTAGGCCGTCCCGGATCATGCGCCGCGCGGCGTCCACGAGCTCCGAACGCCCCCCGTAATTCAGGGCGACGTACACGTCGATGACGCCGTTCCCCGAGGTGAGATTCTCGGCCTCCTCCATCGCCTCGCGCACCCGATGGGGCAAGTGTTCCCGCCTTCCGAGGAATCGCAGGCGCGCCCCCCGCTCGTTCAGCTCGGGCACCTTGCTCCGCGCAGTCTCCAAAAAGAGCGTCATCAGGGTCTCAACCTCCGTGGACGGGCGAGCCCAGTTCTCGGTCGAAAAGGCGTAGAGGGTAAGGGTGCGCACGCCAAGCTCGCCGGCGGTCTCGATCAGGGGGGTCAGCACGGAGACACCGGCGCGATGGCCCGCGGCGCGCGGGAGCCAGCGGGACTTGGCCCAGCGGCCATTGCCGTCCATGATGATTGCGACGTGTCGGGGCGCCTTCTCCCGTTCTACCGGGGTAAGGACGCGCTCGGGGACCTTCGGCCGCGGGGAGTCTCCCCCCGCGGCCCTTTTTCGGGCGGGGTTTAGCAGGACCTAGACCTCAAGTAGCTCGGCTTCTTTATCGGAGAGCGCGCTGTCTATGCGCGCTACGTACAGCCTAGTAAGATCCTGGAGCTCCGCCTCGGCTCGTCGCTCATCGTCCTCGGAGATCTCGCCCATCTTCACCAACTCGGAGAGATCCTTCATCTCATCGCGCCGCACGTTCCTCACGGAGACACGACCCTCTTCGGCCATGTTCCGCGCCCGACGGACAAACTGCTTGCGCCGGTCCTCCGTTAGCTCGGGGACGGGGAGACGGAGGATCTTTCCGTCGTTCTGCGGGTTCAAGCCGACGTCCGCGTTGTCTATGGCCCGCTCGATCGCCTTGAGGGTGCCGGGATCAAAGGGCGTAACCGTAAGGAGCCTGGGCTCCGGCACGTTTACGTTCGCGACGCTGCGAAGCGCCATCCTGGAACCATAGGCCTCGACCTCGACCCGGTCGAGGATCGCGGGGTTGGCCCTGCCGGTCCTGATGGTTCCGAACTCTCGACGAACCGACTCGACGGCCCCTTGCATGCGACGCTCCGCCGCGGTGAGATCAACGATATCCGACATGCCTTACTCTCCTCCAGCCCCGTCTCCAGAGCCACCGTCATCGGCGCTCCACACGAGCGACCCGACCCGATCGCCCCGCAGGATCTTTCTTACGTTGCCGGGCTTCAGTATATCGAATACGACTATGGGCAGGTTCTCCTCGCGGCACAGCGTAGCCGCCGTATGATCCATGACAGAGAGGTTTTTGGACAAGAGATCCAGGTAGGCGAGCCGTTCTATCTTCTCGGCATCCGGGTTCGTGCGCGGGTCCTTGTCGTAGATCCCATCCACCCTGTTCTTCGCCATAAGAAGCGCGTCCGCACCGATCTCCAGCGCCCGCAAGGCGGCACCGGTATCCGTCGTGAAAAACGGGTTGCCCGTACCGGCGGCGAAGATGACCACCCGCCCCTTCTCGAGGTGGCGCATCGCCCTCCGGCGGATGTAAGCCTCGGCGACCTCCTGGATCTGTATCGCCGACTGCACCCGCGTCTGGATGTCACGCCGCTCCAGAGCCGCCTGAAGCGCAAGGGCGTTGATAACCGTCCCAAGCATGGCCATATAGTCGGCGGTCGCGCTCTCGATGCCGAGCTGATCCGCAACACCCGAGCCGCGGAAGATGTTCCCGCCGCCCACTACGATCGCGAGCTCTGCCCCGGCCTGCACAGCCTCCTCGACCTGCTTGGCCGCGATTTCGAGGCTCGCGGGATCTATGCCGTAGCCGCCTTCGCCCGCCAGGCTCTCGCCGGAGAGCTTGAGGACGACCCGTTTGATGGGTCCCAGGGGGCCTGGTTCGTCCCCCTGGACCTTATTTTCCCCTAACGAAGAGGTCTCCTCCATGCCACCGCTCCCTTGAGCTAGAGCTCGTAGCGGACGAACCTGCTAACGACGATGTTCTCGCCGAGCTTCTGGATCGTCTCCTGGAGCAGGTCGTTGACCGTTTTGCCGGGCTCCTTGACGAAATCCTGGGTCAGGAGCGCCTGCTCCTTGACGAACTTGTTGACCCGGCCCTCCACCATCTTCTCCTGGATGTTCTCGGGCTTGCCGGAGTCCTGAGCCTGCTTGCGGGCTATCGAGCGCTCCTCTTCGATGGTTTCGGCCGGAATGTCGCTCTCAGAGACGGCGAGCGGGTTCATCGACGCCACGTGCAGGGCGACGTTCCGGGCGAACTCCTTGAAGTCCGGCGTCCGCGCGACAAAGTCCGTCTCGCAATTGACCTCGATCATAACCCCGAGCTTGCCGTTGAAGTGGATGTATGACTCGATCAGGCCCTCATGGGTCTCGCGGGAGCTCTTCTTGGCCGCGATGGCCTGGCCGCGCTCCCTGAGGACCCTACGCGCGCCGTCGAGGTCACCCGAAGACTCCTCCAGCGCCCGCTTGACGTCCATCATCCCGGCGGCGGTCTCCTCCCGGAGCTGCTTTATCTTCTCAATGGTGCTCGCCATAGGGTCTTCAGCTCTCCTCTACGTCGTCCTGCTGCTTGGTCTCACTCTGGGCCGCCTGGTTGCTCGTCGGCTCGCCTTGCGGCGCGGGAACGGCACCCTGCTCCGGACCATCGACGGTACCCTCCTCGCGCTCGGCGCTCTGGGCCCCACGGTAGCTCGTCGTCGGGTCCTCCTCAGGGGCGATCTCGCCGGCCGACTCGACCGGATCCGCAAGCCCCGTGGGCTGATCCTCGGAGAGCCCACCCTCCCGGGCGGCCTCCGCGAGGGGCTCGTTCGCCCTCTCCTCGGCGACCATCGCCTCCTCCACCGCCGGTGGGACCGGCCGGTCCTCCGACGGCGTAACCTCCTCGCCACGGCCCTCCACGATCACGTCGGTGACGAGGCGCGTGATCAGGTTGATCGCGCGTATCGCATCGTCGTTGCCCGGGATCACGTAATCGACGACGTCCGGGTCGCAATTCGTATCGGTGAGCGCGACGACCGGGATCTTCAACCGGTTGGCTTCCTTGACGAGGAGCTCCTCGCGCTTGGGGTCGATGACAAAGACCGCCCCCGGGAGCCGCTCCATCTCCGTGAGACCGGCGAAGTTGCGCCGAAGCTTCTGGTATTCGCGGTTGAGCGCGAACCACTCCCGGCCCGTACGCGCCTCCTCCGGGGTACCGTCGACACGCTCCATAAGCTGCGTGAAGTACCGGATGCGTGGCTGTATCGTCTGGAAATTCGTCAGTAGCCCACCGATGTATCGCTCTACGACGTAAGGCTGGCCGCCCCGAACCGACTGCTCCGAGAGCGTAAGCTGAGCTTGCTTCTTCGTCCCTACGAAGAGAACCTCACGGTTCGCCTCAGCGACACTCCGAACGAACTTCAATGCCCGGTCCAAAAGGTCCAGGGTCTGGTCCAGGTCGATTATGTGCACCCCGGCCCGCTGGGCGAAAATATACTTCTTCATCTTGGGGTTCCACCGCTTGGCCTGATGCCCGAAGTGGACGCCGGCCTCCAGAAGCTCCCTGACGCCGACCGCCTGCTGTATCGTACTCTCCAAAATCCTTACCTACTCCTTCTTTCAGGTGGTTTTGCCTCCGCCCGCGCCTCGCAAT
>JADDPY010000322.1 GCA_016781635.1 Rubrobacter sp. | reverse complement strand
TACAGCAGAGCCCGGGTCGCTGCTCAGAGAAGCCGATGCTGCCATGTACGAAGCCAAGAGGGAGGGCAGGAGCTACAGCGTATTCTCCTCGTACATGCACGAGTGGGCGTTGGGACGCCTCGCAATGGGAAACGAACTCCGTCGTGCCATCGAACGGGGAGAGCTCGTAGTCCACTACCAGCCCATCCTCGAACTCTCTAGCGGGGGGGTGCTAGGCGTGGAGGCGCTGGTTAGGTGGAACCATCCCGAGCGGGGTCTAATACCTCCTCTGCAGTTCATCCCGCTGGCCGAGGAGATGGGTCTGATAGCGCCTATAGACCGGTGGGTTATGCAGGAGGCGTGCACTCAGGTAAAGAGGTGGAACCATGAGCGTCCCGGTTTGAAACCCCTCTGGGTAGCGGTGAATGTCTCGGTCAGAGAGCTTCGTAGCCCCAACGTGGTCCACACGGTTGAGGAAGTGCTAAGAGAGCGTGAGCTTGCTCCAGAGCTTCTTCATCTTGAGATCACAGAGAGTGCCTTCCTAGAAGCGGGAGCCCAGAAGAACGACGTACTCGGCTCCCTGAGGGCTATGGGGGTAGGGCTTTCCGTGGATGATTTCGGTACTGGCTACTCATCTTTGGCCTACCTCAAGCGTCTTCCGGCGACGACCCTCAAGCTCGACAGGGCGTTCGTTAGGGGTATGGGAGATGAGCAAGAAGATAGGGCCATAGCGCAGACGATCGTCGACCTGGCGCACATACTTGGGATGGAGGTTGTAGCGGAGGGCGTGGAGGTCGAGGAGCAGGAGACGCCGCTAAAGGGGATGGGCTGCGACATGGCCCAGGGCTACCATTTCGCGGGGCCGCTACCTCCCCAAGAGGTGCCTGCGTTTCTGGCGGCGCAGCAGCGCCTTACCTGACTCAGACGTCCCCGTCGAAGATTATCTCTGTGCCTTTTGACCCATTCTTTTGGCAATAACGTAGTTGACTCACCAAGCTACCGGACATTGTCCGCCTGGAAGCGTTTTTAGGTTCACTGAAGACAAGCCCGCCACCTTCCCTTGTAGCCGCCGCGCGGAATGGGGATTATCGGTAGTTTGTTGAAGTAGGAAGCGCGCCGTGCTCCAATGGCACCAAGGAGGTGCCGCCATGACCCGAAGGCTTCCCGTCTCACCGTCCCCAGCTCCTCTGGAGGAGTATGCTGCCCGCTTCGACGATCTCTTCCGCGCTCGCGCTCAACGTGAGGGCTTCCGCCGCTACCTGGAGGGGCTGCTGCTCCCGGCCGAGCGCAACAAGACGCTGACCGCGCTCGCGAACACCGAGCCCGTGGCCGGGGCGCAGCGAAGGGAGGCGCAGAGCCTGCAATGGTTCCTTTCGGAGTCTGGGTGGGACCAAAAGGAGGTCAACGGGCGCCGGCTGGAGCTCTTGGTCGAGGACCCGGCGACCGCCCCGGACGAGGGGGGCGTGCTGGTCATAGACGAGCACGGGGACCGCAAGTGGGGCAAGAAGACCGCCCACGTGGGCAAGCAGTGGCTGGGCAACATCGGCAAGACCGAGAACGGGGTGGTGAGCGTCTCTAGCCTGTGGGCCGACGAGGGGGTGTATTACCCCTTGGAGGTAGAGCCGTACACCCCGGCTCACCACTTCGAGGGCGGCAAGACAGACCCGAGGTTTCGCACCAAACTGAAGATCGCTTCGGAGCTGGTGGAGCTGGCCATGGAGAAGGAAGTCCCTTTCCGGGCTGTGGTGGCGGACTCGTTCTACGGCGAGGACCGGGAGTTCAAGCGCTCTCTTGGGGGGCTGGGCGTCGCCTACGTGCTTTCGCTCAAGAAGTCGCATTGCTGGTGGCACGTTGAGGGGACCGTCGGCGCCCTGTGGCAGGCGGCGGAGGCGGCCGGATGGCGAGACGCCGAGGAGCCGGGGGAGTGGACGAAGGTGGTGCGCCATTTTCGCGACGGGCATCGGGAGGATTGGTGGGCGCTTGAGGTGGAAGCCGGGCCCTACGGCACCGAGCGGACGAAAAGAGCGCTCGTGGTCACCCCAGAGCCCGCAAGGCTGCCCGATCTTGCCACGTGGTACCTGACCACCAACCTGCCCGCGCCCGGTTCGGCGCGGGAAACCGAGGAAGCTCTCGCCTCGGCGAGCGTGGCGGAGGTGGTGAAACTCTACGGGTTGAGGATGTGGGTGGAGCAGAGCTACAAGCAGGTCAAGCACGCCCTGGGCTGGAGCGGCTACCAGGTAAGGAGCGACTCGGCGATCCGTCGTCACTGGCAGCTGGTGTGCTTGGCGTTCTCGTTCTGCTGGTGGGCCTACGGGCGCTTGCCGACCGACAAGGAGCCGACCGAACGCCTGGAGGACGATCTACCGGGCGAGCAGGCGGGAAGGGGGAAGAAGGAGACCTCCCCCGGTGTCCTGGCCGGGGGCCTTGAGAGCGGTGAGGGGGTGGCTGGAGCCGTGGGTGATGCTGTGGCGCTACTGGAGGGCGTTTACCGATCTGCCCCCGCCGGCGGAGCTAAGAGCGCTGCTCGATCTGTTGTTCTCGGGAAGAGGGATCTACCTCTATGCCCGCTAACAACAAACTACCGATAGGCTAGAAAGGGGTTTACTCATGAGGGTTCTGATCGCCGAAGACGACCCCGCGCCCCGTATGAGACTCAAGAGCTCTGTGTAGATGCTCGGGCACGAATGCTTGGCGACCTACAGCGTGTTTCAGAGCGACTGACCCGCCGTACGGTACCCGGCATGCTCGAAG
>JADDPY010000013.1 GCA_016781635.1 Rubrobacter sp. | reverse complement strand
TGCTCGAGCAGGTACGCGAACTGCAGGATCGCCGCGTCGCCCAAACCCTGGTACGTCGTGTACGGCGCGGCCTGCGCCTCGGCGTACCTCGTGGCTACCCCGAACCCACCGATACCGGCGGCCGAGAGCGCGGCCGTGGCCCACGCCGCCGTCTTCAGGAAGTTGCGCCGCGAATGCTCCTGATCTAGCCCGATCGGGAGGGTGCGGCCCTCTGTTCCATCCATCTGTGTTCCCCTTCCTATAAGCGCGGCCCCGTTCGCCCACAGGCGCCCGGCGAGGCCACGGCTCCTCTACACACTTTTCCCCATAGGCCAAAAACCAAACTGTAATAGTTCGTACAATTTCTGCAGCTCCACGAGGGCGATGGCCCGAAGTGTGTAGCCGCTCCTCCTGTTCGAGCCGGATGTCGTCACGGCGAGGGCGCAGGATGTGAGGCTTGGATTGCTGTGAGGCTGTGCCGTGGGGCCTCCCTTTGGCTATGATGGTGCTGGTGGGCGTCTAGCTGAGAGGGCTGCGGGTTGGCAGAGACGGGTGGGGACGGGCGGCGGTTTAATACGGCCTCGGAGGATGAGATACGCGGCGCCAGGGTAGCCGACGTGTATTTTCACCGAACAATGGAGGTTCTGAGGGCCCGTGGCCTGGAGAATACCCCGGTCCACATAGAGGTTACGCTGAAGACGTCCGACGAGAGCGCCTGGTTTGTCGTCGCGGGGATGGACGAGGTTGCGAGCTTGCTCGAGGACGTGGAGGTCGAGGTCGAGGCGGTGCCGGAAGGTACGATCTGCCGCCCCTACGAGCCGGTGCTGACCCTCTCCGGGCCCTATGGGGCGTTCGCCGAGCACGAGACCGCGATTCTGGGCTTCCTCTGCCAGGCCTCGGGGGTGGCGACCGGGGCAGCACGGTGCCGGCTCGCGGCGGGCGAGAAACCAGTGGTCTCCTTCGGGGCGCGCCGGATGCACCCGGCGATAAGCACGATGGTCGAACGCTCGGCCTACCTCGGCGGCTGCGACGGGGTAGCGGTCGAGCTCGCCGCGGAACGGTTGAACATCCCCGCAAGCGGCACCCTCCCCCACGCCCTCGTCCTTATCATCGGCTCCACGCAAGAGGCGGCCAAAGCTTTCGATGAGGCGGTGCCGGAGGACGTGCCGCGTACCATCCTCATAGATACCTTCGACGACGAAAAGTTCGGGGCGCTCATAGCGGCCCGCGCGATCCCCGACTCGATCTACGCCGTCCGCTTCGACACGCCGGGCAACCGGCGCGGAGACTTCCGCGACCTCATGCAGGAGGCCCGCTGGGAGCTCGATCGGAACGGCTTCTCGCACGTCAAGATCTTCGCTTCGGGGGGCATCGGCGTCGACGATATACTGCACCTCAACCCCATCTGCGACGCCTACGGTGTGGGCGGCGCGATCGCCTCCGCCCCCATGATCGACTACTCCCTCGACATCGTCGAGGTGAACGGCGAGGATCGCTCCAAGCGAGGCAAGCGCGGCGGCAGAAAGCGCCTCCTAGAGCTCGCGGACGGCTCCCACCGCGTCATCCCAACCAACGCCAAACCCCCTCAGGGTGCCACCGACCTCCTCCGTCCTCTACAGGAGGCCATGACGGACGTCTTCGTCCTCCGCGACCGGGTCCTCACGCAGCTCAACACCGGTGCCTTCGGATTGTAGAAGGCATTCATGCCTTCCGATATTCGGTCTCGCGCCCGACAAGCTTGCGACCTCCTCGGAATAGAACTCGCTAACGACGCAACGTACAGGAGAGCTAGGGAAGGCAGAAGGATATAAGCGTATGTGGTCAGCAGTGCCATAGAAAGCGGCCATGATGAGCGGCGATCAGGATGTCCGTATCGTAGCCGTGCCGTACGACTTTCGGGTCGCCGAACGCGGGGATCGTCGACCTTCCGTGGCGCATGATCAAGTCCCCTTGGAGACGATGACGAGGTAGTAGCAGCACTCACCTTCCCCCACGTTGTCGAAACGGTGCGGTATGTCAGCCTCGAAGTAGAGTGCGTCCCCCTCATTCAGGACGCGCTCCTCGCCTCCAAGCGTCGCCCGGAGATGCCCCTTTTCCACCACGATGTACTCCTCGACCCCGCGCCGGTGCGGCGGGAAACGCCCTGACGTGGCCCCCTCCGGCACGACGTTGCGCACGAACTCCACGCCGCGCCCGCCGAGGGGCGGGGAGAGAAGCTGCCGCTCGAAGCCGGTCTCGGGGTCGCGCATCACGGGGCGCCGGTCGCGTGGGACCACCACGACCTCCCGCCGCTCTTCCGTCCCCAGCAGCTCCGAAAGCCCTACCCCAAGCCCCTCCGCCACCTTTGCGGCGATGACCAGCGTGGGGTTCTTTTCTCCTCGCTCCACCTTCGAAAGCATCGCCCGGCTCACCCCGGAGCTTTCGGCCAACTCCTCCAGCGTGAGCCCCCGCTTGCGGCGCAGATCCTTCACCCGCGCCCCCAGCCTCGTCGAGGAGACGGCATCCACCTCGGGAGATACTCTTGTTGTATCTGCTTCGTTCATTTGGTAGAACTTATTCTATCATGGTAGACGCGTTGAGTTATGGGGTGGCGGGGTCGCCGTTTTTGGTGGCGGGGGTGGCCCTGCTCGTGTTGCGGTGGCCGGCGGTACGGGCAGGGGTAGCGGCGCTGGC
>JADDPY010000180.1 GCA_016781635.1 Rubrobacter sp. | reverse complement strand
CTCGGGCTCGCGCTCCCCTGGGCCGAGTGGGCGGCCCTGGGCTGGAAGGGGCCGGCCCTGGCGATTCTCCTCCTGCTGCTCCGCCGACCGCCGTGGCTGCTCGCCCTCTTCCGATTCATCCCCTCTACAAGGGGCATCGGGGACGGCCTCTTCGTGGGGTGGTTCGGTCCCGTGGGCGTGGCCGCGCTCTACTACGCGTCCGTCGCCGAGCACGAGGCGGGACTACGAGAGGCGTGGGTCGTCGGCAGCCTCGTCATAGCTGCTTCCGTCCTCGCCCACGGCGTGAGCGCCGCCCCGCTCACCCGCCTCTACGGTAGACGGGCCGGAAGTGGTCGCTAGTTCTTCGGCGCGACCCTGCGAGACCAGCGCGCGTACTTTGAATACCCGGGAGGTATGAGATGCAAAAAGAAGCCCTGGCAGGCCTTGGAAGACGGGGATTCAAGGTCCTAATGGCGCTGGCCACGGCCGAAGCGGTTGTGTTGGCCTCTGTAGAGGCTTTCGAGACGGTCCGACGCAAATTCTTCTGGGGGCAGCCGCCGAAAGAAGGCTTCCCCTGGGAAGAGCAGCCGGAGATAGAACTGGAGTCCGGCGGCGAGCACCTAAAGCTCTACCCCGACTACGGCAGGCTCTACGAGGACATGCTCGCCGAGGTCGAGAAGGCGGAGGACCACGTATTCGTCGAGACCTTCATGTGGCTGGACGACGAAGTGGGACGCAGGTTCGTGGACGTCCTGGCCCGCAAGGCGCAGGAGGGGGTGCGGGTTTGCGCCATCTTCGACGAGCTCGCCAACCTCGGGCAACCCGAGTCGTTCAAGGACTTCCCGGGCGAGATCCACACGCTGCGCTTCCGCTCTTTATCGGGCTCGGCGGGCGTCCCGCTGGGCGTGCTCAACCCGCGAAACCTCCACCGCACCCACCGCAAGATCCTCGCCGTGGACGGTCGGGTCGCATTCGCCGGTGGCTTCAACATCGGCGAGCTCTTCACGCGCTGGCGCGGCACTCACTTCCGCCTCCGGGGCACACAGGTACACGATCTGGAGCGCACCTTTGTCGGTTTCTGGAACACCCACCGCACGGGGGACCTGCCCGAGATCCCACCAATCCAGGGACGTTCCTGGAACCCGGCCACGGTGTTTCACTCCAACGACCCCTACTACCATACGCACCCGATCCGGGACGTCTACATCAGGAACATAGACAAGGCCGAAAAGTATATCCGCCTCACCACCGCCTACTTCATCCCCGGGCCCGCGCTCAGAGAGAAGATGATGAACGCCGCCCGTAGGGGCGTAGACGTTCAGGTGCTCATCCCCAAACACTCAAACCACCCGCTCGTGGACTGGCTCGCCCGGCCGCACATGGGGGAGATGCTAGAAGCTGGTATCAGAATCTTCATGTACAGGGACTTCATGGTCCACGCCAAGACCGCCACCGTGGACGGCGCGTGGTCGACGGTGGGTTCCGCAAACCTGGACACTCTGAGTCTTTTCGGACTCCATGAGACGAACCTGGAGATCTACAGCGAGTCTATCGCGGAGGGGTTGGAGGGTATGTTCGAGCTAGACAAAACCAACGCCGACGAGCTTACGCTGGAGGGCTGGGAGAGCCGCCCGCTACCGGTAAGGCTCGTTGAGTGGGCGATCGCCCCGCTTCGGATCTTTGGCT
The DNA here is from genome assembly GCA_016781635.1 of Rubrobacter sp. GTDB lineage: Bacteria > Actinomycetota > Rubrobacteria > Rubrobacterales > Rubrobacteraceae > Rubrobacter_F. Next base: position 996 of record JADDPY010000180.1, on the reverse strand, counting down.
GAGGGTGATCGGGTTGGAGAGCAGCTCGATCACCAGGACCACGCCGCCCACGACCGTCAAAGCCACGTTCAACCCGACCAAAGCCGCCTCCCTGTCCTACCGGTGCTCGTGGTCCGACAGCATAAGCCATCGAGGATGCCCCGTGTCACTATCCACCGTACGTCCTAGAAGGCTCGTTCTCCGAACTTCGCCTGTGCGGGGTTCTCCGAACTTCGGCGCGTGAGGAGGCCCCAGGGTCCTCCGGTGCTCCGGCCCTCCCGCCTTCACCCGCCACGGGCGGACTGCTGGCATTTCGCGGCAGCGTCGGGCGGAGCACGAACCGGGCGAAAATGCATCAAAGTATGTAGCCGCGCGCCTCGCACTCCGGCGGAAGCAGGAGTACCCTGGGGCCGATACGAGGCGGATCGGCCCCGGCCCGTACGGCCCCTCCTTTTTGCGGAAGAGAGGAGTGCGTTGCTAAGAACCAACGCGAAGACGGTGGCGCTGGGCTTGGTGACCCTCGCCGTGGCCGGGGCCACGATCCTGGGCTGGCGCTTGGCGGCAAGCTTCTACCACGCGGGCCTGGGGCTCCTGTTCGGCTACGTCGGCTTCTTCGCGCCCGACCGGGGCACCGTTCGCCCGATGGTGTTCGGCTTGGGGGTGCTGGTGCTGGTCACCAAGACCCTGATGGTGCTGGGCGTGTGGGCAATGTTCGACCACCTCTCGCACGACCCGATCGCGGTGACGTGCTTCGTGGTGGGCGTGGCGAGCATCTTGGCGAGCATCTACCTGCCCGACGGGCACGACGAAGGAACCTAGCAAGGGGCGACCCGGCACGCCGATCCGGCGTTCTCACCGGCGAAAACCCGTCCACATGATCCAGAGGACGCCCGCCACCAAGGTGAGGACCACGAAGAACCAGACGACCGTATCCGGACCTATCACGCCGCTCAAGATCGCGGCTCACCTCCTAACGAAGCCCGACCCCGTGCCTTTCTCCCATTGTGCCCGGCCGTT
>JADDPY010000328.1 GCA_016781635.1 Rubrobacter sp. | reverse complement strand
GAGCTGCTGGAGTTCGCGCCCAGCGTTCATCAGGGTCGGCGAGTTGGGCATGAACTTCCGGGAGAGCATCATCTGGAGGAAGCGCTCCTTCGACCCCTCATAGAGCTTCTGCGCCTCCTCGCCGTCCCTGAAGCGGAACTCGCCCTCGGCGATGTTCGACGCCACGCGCCGGAACATATCGATGGGCTCCTCGATCGCCTCGCCCTGCTCGTTCTTCTTCAAGTAACGCTTCTTGAGGACCGCGACCGCGTTCTCCGAGAGCTCGAAAACCTGGTTCCGTGCCTGCCTGTCTCGCCCTATCTCCATCCCTGTTACTGCCTCCCCTATAGATAGATTACTTAATTCTACTGACCGAAAACACGGATCCAACACGTGGTTGAGATCCGTGATGTGCAACAGATGGGCACCCTTACTCGAGATGCCGCAGGGGGACTCTCCCGGCTCGCTCTTACCTGCCGGAGCCGGCGAGCCTGACCAGCTCACTCCGGAACTGGTCCACATCCGTGTACTGCCTGTACACAGAGGCGAACCGGAGGTACGAGACCATATCAGTCTTTCTAAGATGCGCCAGCGCCATATCTCCGAGACGCCGGGACGTCACCTCGTGGCGACGCCTCTCCCGGAGGTCGGCCTCGATCTCGTCGACCATCAACTCGATGTCCTCCTCGGAGACCTGCCGCTTGGCGCACGCCTTGCCGAGCCCGGCATGAAGCTTGGCCCGGTCGAACCCCTCCCTGGAACCGTCCCTCTTTATAACCATCAACCGCAACGGCTCCCGGCGCTCGTACGTGGTAAACCGCTTCTCGCACGTGAGACACTCACGCCGTCTACGGATCGCGTCTTTCCCCTCGGAAAGTCGCGAATCTATGACCCTCGTATCCTCGTTATCACAGTACGGACACTGCACCTCTGAACCCCCACAGCCTCAACACTACATCTGGTACCGTGGAAAGCTAGCACACCAGATTTTCGGACCGCAACACCGGCTACATAACCGTTAACATAAGGTTAACGTAACCGTAACCGACCGAGAGCCCCATTCCTATGGGATGTTCGCACCACGGATACATCCGCAAACTTTTTCAGAAAATTTTTCGCAAGGGCGATAAAAAGCGGAATCTCCAGCAAATCACCCACCTTCATATTCAGGTCTAGACACAAGTCTATACTGCGCGTTCAACGTCGAATTAGAATTCTTTTTAGGTTAAACCTTGAGTTTAAGTTTACTACCCGTTGTGATGTTCCCGTGGTTGAGAAGCTTGCTTGCGGCGGTTGCGTCGTTCCTTGAAGAAGGTGCGTAGCAGGGAGGCGGCTTCGGCTTCGAGGAGGCCACGTTCGGTTGGGAAGACGTGGTTGAGGCGAGCGTCGGAGGGGAGGTCGTAGAGGCTGCCGGCGGCCCCGGCCTTGGGGTCGGGGGCTGCGTAGACGAGGCGGCCTATGCGAGCTGCGTGGAGCGCACCGGCGCACATCGGGCAGGGCTCCAGGGTCGCGTAGAGGGTGCATCCGGTGAGGCGCCAGCCGTCGAGGAAGCCCGCGGCACGGCGAAGGGCAAGAAGCTCCGCGTGGGCTGTCGGGTCGTTTGTGGTTTCGCGCTCGTTGTGGGCAGAGGCGATGATCTCGGTGCCCCGCGCCACGACGGCGCCGACGGGGACCTCTCCTTTCTCGGCGGCCCGGCGTGCCTCCCCTAAAGCGAGGCGCATCATCGCTAGGTCCGTCTCCTGTGAGGAGGAAGCGGGGTCATTTTCGTGTTTAAGGTTTTCCGGCATACGACCGATAATAGCCCAGCGGTGCGGCGTAGAGGGCATGGTCGAGGCGCCGCCCTAGGCGCCCGGGTGTTTGCGGGGTGTGGATCACGTCTTCTAGTCTTTGTTGGAGGGATCGTGCAGGGTAGCCGGGTTGAGAGCCTCGTAGAGGTACGGGAGATATTTGGCAGGCTGCGCGGTTCGATTCGCGGTGCCATCGTTGGCAAAGATCGGGTCGTGGACCTTTGTTTGATCTCCCTTCTCGCCGGGGGTCACGTCTTGTTGACGGACATCCCCGGGGTGGGCAAGACCACCCTTGCGCGCGCGATCTCCTCTTCCATAGCTGCGGACTTCTCGCGCATACAATTCACGCCGGACCTTCTGCCTTCGGACATCACCGGCACGAGCGTCTACGATCCCAGGGAGGCGGTCTTCAAGTGGCTCGCGGGGCCCGTCTTCGCGCCGGTGCTGCTGGCCGATGAGATCAACCGTGCCACCCCCCGCACCCAGAGCGCGCTCCTGGAGGCGATGGCCGAAGGACAGGTGACGGTGGAAGGCGAGACGCGCCTGCTGCCGGAGCCGTTCTTCGTCGTGGCGACGCAGAACCCGCACCAGTTCCATGGCACGTATCCGTTGCCCGAGGGGCAGCTCGACCGCTTCATGGTCGCGACCACGATGGGCTACCCGGATCGCCGGGCCGAGCTCGGGATCGTGCGGGCGCAGGTCGAGGGGCGTCCTCTGGAGGAGATCCGCCCGGTCGTAAGCGCGGGAGAGGTCGCGGTGGCCCGCGAGATCGTCCGTAAGGTGCAGGTCCACGAGGAGGTCCTGAGCTACGCCGTCGATCTGGCCGAGGCAACCCGCAACCACCCGGCGGTCTCCCTCGGCGTCTCGCCGCGTGGGACCATCGCGCTCGTCCGCGCGGCCCAGGCGCGGGCGGCCACTAAGGGCAGGGACTTCGTGGGGCCAGAGGACGTCAAGGAGCTTGCCCCGGACGCC
>JADDPY010000374.1 GCA_016781635.1 Rubrobacter sp. | reverse complement strand
ACGGCGGCACTCGTCGAGCGCCTGACCGGCCAGCCGGACGACGTGGAAGGGGTCCATGACCGGCACCGCGGCCGGGAGCTCTTCGGCGGTGGCGGTCTTGAAGCCGGTCAACCCGTCCATCGCGACGACCTCGACGGCGTCGCGCCATGCCTGTGGCCGATTGGCCAGCCATTGCTTGAACGCCTGCTTGGAGCGGCCCTCGACCATGTCCAGCAGGCGTGCTGGTCCGGTTCCGTCACGGATTCCGGTGAGGTCGATGATCACGGTGATACTTCTATGTCTTGTCAAGTTGTTCCGAGCGCGACCTGAGGCTCGGTGCCCGCGCTGGCTGATGCGTTGAGGAGGCGCAAAAGTTGACGGGCCAGGTAGCGCTTGAGGATTCTGCGGATTTCCCGGGTCGTGCGGACGCTCGGCGCGACGCCGTTCGACGTAGGCGCGCGTTTCAGGATCGTGGGTCATGCGCGTGATCACGGCCGTGTAAAGGGCGCGATCCAGGCGCCGGTCGCCGCCGCGGTTCAGCTTGCTCGAGCAAGCAGCCTGAACCCCGTTGCTTAGACCGCAGACCTCGCCCCGGTCCCACCGAACAAGTCTATCGAGGCGCACCTAAGCATCGTTGTTCACCGACCTGGCCGTCACCCCCTTCCTCGAGGACCGCACCGGCTGGCATCAAGTGAACCGACAGGACCAGCGTGGTCATCGACGGGATCACCAGCTCCGCGCCCTGGCTGTCCCCGGCTGACAACCCGCTCGAACCCGACATCACAACCAAGGACCCCTCCGGCCGGACCCGGCGCCCACCGAGGCGACACCCGGCAAAGATCCTACTTCGATGCCAGAATCAGATCCGGCGGCTGACCGAAGCCCGCCGACGCTCAACGCCGACGGCCTCACGAGAAATCGAAGCCAAGCACCCCGAACGGGTGCGCGAGGTCAGGCAGGATGAGGGTCGACTCTCGGCCAGACCTAAATGGCGCCTCATTGACGGTCAAGGAACTGCAGCACTTCAGTCTGGTCGACGCCCGGGAAGGCGCCGGCCGGCAGCGTCGCCAACAACGCTGATTGGACCCGGGCACTGGGCCAACTAGCAGCGGACCATTTGGCGGCCAGGTCTTTCGGCGGCCGTTGGCAGCAAGTTGGGTCTGGGCAGAGGGACCTTGATCGGTGGGTGGTCTCCCGGCCACGGAACCATTTCACGTGTTCATACGGTGTGCCTACCGACACTGAGCATGACCCGCGCTCTCCGCGTTCGGCGACGGCAGTGCACCAGAAGGTCCCGGTGGGGGTGTCGGTGTACTGCTGATAGGGCTGGGTCCAGTCAGCAGTTTTGAACACCTCTCGCGCCGTCCAGTACCGGCAGACCTGCTGGCCTTCGACTGAACCTGTGGCGTCGGACGGGAGGTCCACCCCGTCGTTCGCGTAAGCCTTATAGATCACTCCCCGGGAGTTGATTTTCATGAAGTGCACCGGGATGTCTAGCTGGATAGTTGCCAGGTTTGTGAACCGGTGTGCCGCCATCTCGTACGAGACCAGATACCGGTCCCTCAGGTCTTCGATGGCGATGTCCTTGGCCCGTTTGGCGTCCGCCAAGAAGCCCGCGGCCCAACGTTGCGGCACCAGGACCGCGGCGGCAAAGTAGTTGACCTCCACGCGCTGAGCCAAGAATTCGGCGTAGTCGCCTGGCGGCTGATGCTCGAGCACGATGTGACCAAGCGCGGCGAGGGCCAGCGTCCGCTGAGCTCCCGCGTCTTCGGTGGGTAAGTAGATCCGCCCGCGCGCCAGATCGGTGACCGACCGGGTCGTGGTCGGTAGGTCAGGGACTGCGTGGAGGGTGAAGCCGACGTGTGCGGCGATCGCGGTGACGCGGTGCCTTGTCAGAGGTCCACCGTCGTGCTCGGTCTGGCGTAGCAGGTCGTCAGCCGCCTCTTCGATGCCAGGGAAATAGTTGTCAGACGCTCGCATCCGTGCTCGGAGATCCGCGTTGGCGCGACGGGCGTACTCCGGAGTGGCATCGCGTTCGGCAGCGACCCGGGAGATCTTCTCGTGCAGAGCCACCAGTGACTCCAGCACGTCCAGCGGCAGCCGTGGACCGATCCTCACCGGCGGGACCCCGAGCTCGCCGAACCCTGCTGTTTGTTGGGCCCTTTCGAGTCGCAGCTCCAGGTCGGCGCGCCGGCTCGGTGCCAGTTCTGACAGTAGATCGGAAACGTCGCACTGAAGCACCGACGCCAGAGCCCTAACCGTTGAGACCTTGGCTTCCCGTTTCCCGGTCTCGATGAGGGACATCGCCGATGCCGAGAGCCCGACCTGCTCGGCCACGGTGTCCAGCGTCAGATGTAGCGCCCTCCGTCTGTGTCGGATCCGCTTCCCGATCAGCAGCGGGTCTGGTCCCGCCGGAAGGTGGGTTGCCTCCGGGCGGGGACTGACGAGACGGTCTGAACACGTGTCAAGATTTGCGGTTCTTGACACTGCACCGCGCGTTCGTGTCGTCACCCCCTGATTCAAGCCCATGAATCGGTTGTACACAACCGCCACCGTTGTCAAGTTATGCAGAAATTGAAGCCCCGGGTCCTGCCGCTGCCCCTTGCTGACGCTCCATAGTCGTAGTCATGAACCCGTACGAGGAGACGAGATGACCACCATCGCCCGACCCCAAGATGCCATTGCCCGACCCCAAGATGCCACGGAAGTG
>JADDPY010000407.1 GCA_016781635.1 Rubrobacter sp. | reverse complement strand
CTCGACCGTCGGCGTGCGCCCGCCCAGGACGCTCTGGAGCTCGTCGCGCAGCTTTCGGGCGGCCTCCGGGTGGTCGTTCAGGAGGTAGAACGTCCAGCAGAGGGTCCGCGCGGTGGTTTCATAGCCGGCCCCCATGATGGTCAGCACCTCGTCCCTGAGCTGCTTGTCGGTGATGCCTTCGCCGTCGCCGGTCTCGTGGGCCGCGAGGAGCATGTCGAGCAGGTCGCCGCTCATCGGGTCGTCCCCGGCCTTGGGGAATGCTTGGCGGCGAGCTTCGATCATCGAGCGGACGATCCCCTCCATATCGCGGATGCCCTTGCGGTAGCGGAGGTTTTTGGGGGTGGGGACACCGAAGGGTACCTGCACGAACCTGCCCGCCCTATCGAAGCCGAGCCGGAACACGAGCGAGAGGGCCTCTTCGCCCCTCGATGCCTCCCCGCCGAGGGCGGAGCCGAAGAGCGTGCGGCCCACGATCTCCAGCGTCAGCCGCGACATCTCCCGGTTGGCGTCGATAACTTCGCCCTCCGAGCCCCCGCCGCGCATACGCTCGCGCCAGCGATCGAGCATGGCCTCCGTCGCGTCCGTCATGGTGCGGGCCATCCCGTCGAGGCGCTTCTTGTGGAAGGCCGGTTGGATCAAGCGTCGCTGCTTGCGCCAGAGCTCACCTTCGCTGGAGAGCAGACCGTTGCCGACCATCGGCTCGAGGTGCTCGTAGCCATCCTTGAGGTAGTTGGCGGGGTTTTTCTGCAGCACGTGCTCCACGTGTTCCGGCCGGAACAGCATGTAGATGGGGTAGGGCCCGAGGTGCATCTTTACGAGGTCGCCGAGGGTCGCCCGCGCCCTGAGCAGAAGGCCCAGAGGGTCGGCGCGCATCTCCTTCGCGCAGCCGAACGGGAACGTCCCGCGCAGGTAAGGGACCGACCTCGTTGCAGTGCCGCTGGAACCCAAGCTGACCGCGAAACCTCCTTGTGCCGTCCCCGTGGCACCCGGCGTAGCGGACGGGGAACCCTACGGGAACATCGTGTAGTGAATGCCGTAAAAGCGAGCAAGAGACAGGATACCGCAAGGCGCACGGGCTGCTCCCGCGCGGAAGAGATGGCGCTGCAACGGCCGCCCTTCCCCCCACCGGCGCTGCAGTGGTGGTGTGAACTCCCGGCCTCAGGGGCGAGCTATGGAGGTATCGGAGCGCCCTCCGCTCTCCCGGGGCCGACCGGTGGTCCTAGCGTGCGCATCGGGTGATGATCTCCTGCGCCTCCTCGGCGGAGCGCCAGCCCAGAAGCTCCACCCCGTCGTCTCCTTCGAGCTTCTTGTAGGTGGAGTAGAACTGCTCGATCTCGTGCAGGCTCTGGCCCGGGAGGTCGTCCAGAGAGCCGATATCGACGAAGCGCGGATCGTCCACGGGAACCGCGAAGATGTTGAACTCGTGACCCTTCGAGTCCGAAGTCTCGAGCGCCCCGACAGGCCGAACCCGGACCACGCAGCCCGCAAAGACGGCGTCGTACGCGGCGACGAAGACGTCCAGAGTGTCGCCGCGCTCGGTCTCGGTCGAGGGTATGAAGCCGTAATTCGCCGGGTAGCGCAACGAACCCGGGAGCACCCGATCCAGCACGACGACGCCGAGTTTCTCGTCGTACTCGTACTTGTTGCGGCTGCCCACGGGGATCTCCACGACGGCATGCACCACTTGCGGGGCATCCTCACCTATGGGCAGGGCTTCGAGATCCGGCATCATTCTCACTCCTCGGTTGGGGTATGCATACCGAATACCCGATCCAAGCGAAAACTACCCCGAGGGACGCCCCGATCCTACGCTACGGGGGCGGGGGGAGGCCGGAGCACAACGCCCCGCCCCCTCACGCCCGATCCGCCAGCCGCCCCCCTACCCGAAGGTACTGGCGAAAAACTCCCTGACCCGAACGAAGAACCCTTGCTCCTTGTCCTGTCCCTCCGCGCGCTCGCCCTCTGCCGGCTTGCCTCCCGCGTCCTGTCCCTCCGTCTTCTGGTTCTCGGTCTCCTGGTCCGCGATCTCCTTCTCTGCCCTCGTGAGATCCGAGGCTACGGTCCGCACGTCCGCGCTCGCCTTGTCGAGGTCCTTGGGGCGGGTGTCACCCTTGGCGTTGTCCCCCGCGCGGTCGAGCGCCCCGGCCAGCGCCTCCGCCTTCTCCCGAGCTTCGGCAATGGCCCGCGCCCGGTCCGGCGCGGGCTCGCCGGCCTGCTCCTCGATCTCGGTCAGCGAACCGGCCATGTTCTCCGCCTCCGTCCTCGCCTCGGCGAGGGGCCCGTTTTTGGCGCCGGCCTTACCCTCTTCCAGCGTCCGGGCGAGGGCCTCGGCCCGTTTCCGGGGCTCCTCGTCGGTCAAGGTGTCGGCGCCGTCTACGGCTTGCGCTAGTGCCGCGGCCTCCACCCGAACCCGGACCACGGCCTCGTCCTGCTCCTCGGCTCTCTCGCGCTTCTCGGCCTTCTCACGCTCTTCGGCCTTCTTGCGCTCTTCAGCCTTCTTGCGCTCTTCAGCCTTTTTCTCATCCTCGGCTTTTTTCTTATCCTCGGCCTGATCGTCGGTGCGTACCGGTGGCCGTTCTTCGCGCGGCGCCTCCCGAACCACCGGCGCCTGCTCGGCGGCGTCGGCTTCTTGACCCGGGTCGTACTGCTGGACCTCCGAGGTGAGATCCATAGCGTACTGCTCGTCTTCGATGGTCGGTTCCTCGATAGCCGGTTCCTCGTAC
>JADDPY010000135.1 GCA_016781635.1 Rubrobacter sp. | reverse complement strand
GGCTGAACGCCGAGCCCTCCACGCCGAGCCCCTGAGCACGGGTGCGGGAAGTGAACGTGATGCCGGTACCGGTAGCCGGGATGACACCGAGCCGACGAGGACGCGCACACGAGCGGCACCGATCACCGCTGTGGCACACGCAAGGTGGCACCGATCACTGCCCAGTCTACATGGGGTGAGGAGCCGGCGAACGCTCAAGCTCACCTGCGCCCCGCAACCACTGCACTGCTCTTGCTACGCGAGACAGCGCTGAAATTACTGCTAATTTTCGCCACGTACTCAGGCGTCAGGTGCAGCGCTTTGTTCGCCAGCGGCTTGGCTCCTTCTCCTACACCGGATGAAAGTGAGGTGTTGTTTCAATCGTATGTATCGCTTCATCCAGTGGGAGATCTGTAAAGATTTCCCACCATTGCCCCGTGTGACGCATATATGCCAGATTGAAGTTGCGGCCGCCCACATATTCCATGCGCGCGTATCGGATGTATTCGCTATCATATGACCAGGCCACGCGATAATAGAAAAGTCGGCCACATCGCCCCAGATTCCGCTATGGTTGAAGGTGCTAAACTCTTCAATCGAGCGGAGGACCAGGAGTGTATGACGTGGTCTTACGAGACGATATCCGGGATTGGGTTTTGGTGCAAGGACATTCTCAACGTGCCGCAGCCAAACACTTTGGCATCGCGCGTGATACGGTCGCTCGGCTGCTCGCCGAAGCAGCTGAACCGACCACGCGATCGTATCACCGCCGCACACCGCGCCAGACGCCGGTAGCTGACGTTGTTGCGCCGCACATCGAGTGCTGGCTTGCCCAAAATGAACAACTCAAACGCTCTGCTCCGAAGCAATGTTGGACTGCCCAGCGCATGTGGACCGAACTACAGAGCATGGGTATCGCAGTTGCCGAATCAACCGTGCGTCTTTTGGTCCGACAGCGCAAGCGCGTTTCCAAAGAGGTCTTTGTCCCGCTGACGTTCGACCCTGGCGAACGGGCCGAGTTCGACTTTGGCCACGCCGTTGTGGTGGTCGGTGGCAAACACCAGACCCTCCCCTTTCTTGCGGGACGCTTGCGCTATTCCGGTGCATTCTTCGTCGAGTTCTTCCCCACTGAGCGCACCGAAGCGTTTTTGTTAGGCCAACGTCATGCGTTCGAGGCCTGGGGTGGTGTGCCTGCGCACTGTGTCTACCACAACACCAAAACAGCGGTCAAAACGATTCTGCGCGGTCGTGAACGTGTGGAGCATGAGCCGTTTCGCCACTTCCATACCTATTATGTGTTCGCCCCGATCTTTGCCATGCCAGCCAAAGGCAACGAGAAAGGCTCGGTCGAGAACTTGGTCGGTGACGCACGACGCAACTTTATGGTTCCGCTCCCAAGCGGTGATACCATCGCCGACCTCAATCAGCGGCTGTGGCAGCAGTGTCTGGCACATCTCCAAACGACCATGCGGGGTCGAGACGCGTCGATCATGACGTTGCTCGAGCACGAGCGGCAGTACCTGCGTCCGCTTCCAGAACGGCCCTTGGACGTCGATATCGTCCGCGAAGTGCTCGCAAGTTCGACAGCTCGCGTGCGATTTGAAACCAACCAGTATTCCGTTCCAACCGAGGCCGCTTACGCGCAACTGCGCCTTCACGCCGACCCCTTTCATGTGCGCATCTATCATGGCACGCGGTTGCTGGCGGAGCATCCGCGGTCATATGCACGCAACCAGATCATTGACGATTGGCGGCATTATGTGTCGCTGTTGGAGCGGAAACCAGGAGCCGTTCCCTTTGCTGCTCCCCTCCGCCATGCGTTGCCCGCACGGTGGGAAGCATTCCGCAAGGAGCTGGTGGCACGACGGACCGATGGCAATCGTGAGTTTGTGCGCCTGTTGCAGCTGTGTCAGCACTATCCAGAAGCCGAAGTCGGTGCGGCGATGGACCTAGCGGCCGCCGTGGGAAACTACAGCGTTGACGCCATCCAGCAATTATTGGGCTGGGCGCATGACGCACCATCCACGGTTGCTCCGCTGGATCCTACGCAGTATCCGCACTACCAGTTAGCCCTACCCGCAGCCGACCTGAGCATCTACAATCGTTTGTTGGAGGTGCGACCATGACGACATCTCCAACACACGCGATGATCGAGAGTTACCTGAAGCAATTGCGCTTGCCCGCCGTTGCTCGTGACTATGTGGCACTCGCTCGAGAAGCCGAGGCGACGCAGGCCAGCTATCTCGACTATCTGCATACGGTGCTGGCGCAGGAAGTGCACCAACGCGACGAAAACCAACTCAACCGTCGGTTACGACAGGCAGACTTTCCGTACGAGAAACGCCTGGAGGCGTTCGACTTTGGAGCGGTTCGGTCGCTACAGCAGGCACGCGTGATGGAATTAGTGCATGGCGGCTATATTGGTCGCCATGAAAACCTCCTGTTGATCGGTCCAAGTGGACTCGGGAAAACCCATCTCCTGATTGCGCTTGGGCGGACAGCCTGCTTGGCAGGGTACCGGGTGATCTTTCGGACGGCAGCAGCACTGGCAAACGAACTGGAACGAGCCCAGCAGGAATTACGGCTGGAACGCCTCCAGCGGCAGTACCGGAAATATGACGTGTTGCTGGTGGATGAGTTGGGCTACCTTCCCGTCTCGCGGACGGCAGCGCA
>JADDPY010000154.1 GCA_016781635.1 Rubrobacter sp. | reverse complement strand
AGCAGTTGTGAACGTGTTCCCTAGCCGGCCGGGGGGTAATCTAAAAATTGTGAGTAGCAATACAGCGAATAGCAGTCACCGTATCCCCTGCAATCATTGGCCGCCGATGGTGGCCGTGATCCCGACCGAACGCGGCTACAGGGTTCGTTGCCTGACGTGCGGCGGGACCGGACCAGAGCGTGAGAGTACAAACCTAGCGTATACGGCGCTGATGCGTTCGCAAGGAGGATCCGGAGGGAGTAAGGCGGACGCTCCCCCACGCTTCGTCGTACGAGACCGTGAGCTAAGGTAACCGTGACCAGAGGCGGTAAACTGGCAAAGACGCGCAAACTCGACGGGGACGTTAGCAAATCTTGCACTTCACCAAAATGCACGGCGCTGGAAACGATTTCATCATCCTCGACCCGGGTGAGGTCGAGGGCGTAGAAGATCTGGGCACCCTCGCGCGCAAGGTCTGCGACCGGCACTTCGGCGTCGGGGCGGACGGGTTACTGATCCCGACGCCCTCGGACGAAGCGGACCTGAAGATGGTCTATCTCAACTCCGACGGCTCCCCCTCCGAAATGTGCGGCAACGGCCTACGCTGCCTCGCCCGCTACGTCCGAGACTACGAGATCGTGGACGGCGACGCCCTGAACGTGGAGACCGGCGCCGGCATCAAAAAGGTTATCCTCTTCGAGGACGGCTCCTCCCGGGTGGACATGGGCCCTCCGGCCCTCGGGGGCGACGTAGAGATCGGCGGCTTGCGCTTCTCGCGCGTCTCGATGGGCAACCCGCACGCCGTCGCTTTTCTGGAGAGCGAGGCCGAGGTAGATGCGCTGAACCTGGGGAGCGTGGGAGCCGGGATCGAAAAGGACCCCATCTTCCCCGAAGGCGCGAACGTCGAGTTCGCCTTCGCACGGTCCCCGCAGGAGGTCCGGATGAGGATCTGGGAGCGCGGCGCCGGCGAGACCCTCGCCTCGGGCTCCGGCTCGTGCGCCACGGCGGTCGCGGCGATCCAACGAGGCCTGGCAACGAGCCCCGTGCGCTTGATCCTGGACGGCGGCTCCGTCGAGATCGAGTGGGCGGGGACAGGACAACCGGTCTACATGACCGGCCCCGCCGAGTACGTCTGCGAGGGAGAGCTGCTCTTCTAACCCCCCAGCTCCGCCTCCATCTCGTCCACAAACTGCCTCGCGGTGCGCCCGCTCCTACCAGCGTGCCAGCGGTCCCACAGGAGGGCGCGCTCGCGGAGCTCCTCTTCCGGTATCTCTATTCCCCGATCCTCGGCGAGGCCGGCGACAATCTCGACGTAACGTCTCTGGTCGGGGGCGAGGAAGGTCAGGCGCAGGCCAAAACGGGCCGAGAGGGAGAGCTTCTCTTGCATGGTGTCCCGGACATGCACGTCGTCGTCGAGCTCGCCGCGGTCGGAGAAGTTCTCCCGGATCAGGTTTCTGCGGTTAGAGGTGGCGTAGACGCGGACGTTCGGGGGCGGCTCCTCGATGCTCCCCTCCAGGAGCGCCTTTAGCGCCTTGTACTCGACCTCGTGCTCCTCGAAGGAGAGGTCGTCCACGAAGAGGACGAAGCGCGGCCCGCGGTCCCGCAGGGCGTCGAGCACCCGGGGCAGCTCCCTAAGGTCGCCCTTGGAGACTTCGACCACCTTGAGGCCCCTATCGGCGTACTCGTTCGCTATCGCCTTGACGGTCGAGGACTTGCCGGTGCCGGGCGGGCCGTAGAGGAGGGTGTGATGGGCCGGTAGCCTGGCGACGAACCGCTTGGTGTTCTCGATCAGGGGCCCCCGCTCCCGCTCGTAGCCGACGAGCCCGGCGAGCCGCGTGGGGTCGGGGCGTGTTACGGCCGAGAGCCGTCCGTCGCGCCAGCGGAAAGCCGCGTGGCGTCCGAAATCCCCTGCCCCATGACGGGCGAAGTGCTCCTCGAGAGCCTCGACCACCTGCACCCCGTCCACCGCAGCGGCGAGCTTGCCGGCCACCTCCGTACGGGGAGATATCTCGGGGGAGGGCTCGAAGACGGGGGCTACCCATGCGCCCACCGATCCGGGCGCCGATCCCTCGACCATGCGGAGCAGCGACCCCGAATCCAGATCGAAGAGCTCCCGCAGAAGTTTCAGCTCCAGGCGGGCCTGTTCCCTCACGGTGGGTTCCGGGTTCCCTCGCTCCGCCTCCAAGCTGAACGGGTTCTCGTCCTCCAGGACGGCTTGCGCCAGGTACGAGCGCCAGGCGTCCGGGAGCAGACGACCGGACGGCTCCGCGAGAGCGTCCGCCAACGTCCGCCACAGCCGTCCGTAGCCCTCTACCACGGCGCCCTGCTCCGGCTCGTCCTCCGACAGTAGAGCGAGCAGGGACAGAAGGTCCCGCGCCCCCGGTGTCTCCAAGACGCCTCGAAACACGGCGAGCCCCCGCGTACGTTCGAGCAAAGCTTTTGTATCGCCACGTTCCATGCGCCGCGGACTGTAGCAGCAAAGCCGGCGGTTCACCCGCCACTCCGTCCGACGGGCGGGGGTCAGGCGTAGATGTCGCGGCGGGAGAAGGCGAAGGCGGCGAGGGCGACAAGCAGCAGGGCGACGGCGGTGACCCCGACGAAGAAAAACCACTCGATGCCGTTCTCGATCGCCGATCCGTAATAGTAGAAGACCGAGGCCGGCCTCAGGCCCTCGAGATCCTCCGAGACACGGCCCAGGGCGTCGATCAGGTACATCGCGAAGAGCACGACCGCCGG
>JADDPY010000639.1 GCA_016781635.1 Rubrobacter sp. | reverse complement strand
CGACTCGTCCACGACGTCGAAGTCCACGATCCCGATCGTCCCAACCCCCGCCGCGGCGAGATAAAGTGCGAGCGGGCTACCGAGCCCACCAGTGCCGATGGTCAGGACCTTTGCGGCTTTGAGCTTCTTCTGCCCGTCCACCGCGACCTCGGGCATGATGAGGTGGCGGCTGTAACGCCCGATCTCCTCGTTCGAAAGCTCTATCGAGGCGTCGGGCTGTACCAGCGGTTTACGCGTCGTCTCCAAAATATGAAACCTTTCCTAAAAGATGGTGCTATCGCCGGGTGTAACGGTTCGGAGGAAAAATTACCTACACGAACCGCCCGCGATGGAGGGGATGATGGAGAGCTCGTCGTTTTCGGCGACCTCGGTGTTCTGTCCGTCGAGGTAGCGGATGTCCTCGTCGCCCTTGTAGACGTTGACGAACGAGCGGAGCTTGCCGTCACCGGTGTAGAGGTGCTGCTTGAGATCCGGGTGCTGCTGGACGAGATCTCCCAGGGCATCCCCGGCGGTACCGCCCTGAACCACGACCTCGGCGTTGCCACCGACGTACTGCCTCAAGGGGGTAGGTATCCTCACGTTCGGCATAAAAAAGCTCCTTCTCTCTAAAATTCTCTAGGGTCTAGCCTACGATTGTTTCTTCGTCGTAGCCCGAGCGGTCGTCGCGGAGCACCCAGCTGCGCATGTCCTCGACGTTCTCCCGGCTGACGGAGGCGATGATGTACGAGTAGTAGGGCCACGCATGGTCCCTGTCGTACTCGGAAGGCTCGGCCGGGTGGTCCGGATGCGAATGGTAGAACCCGAGAATATCCAGGTCTCGCTCGCGCGCCTTCTCCTCGAACTCCTTTATCTTCAAGGGCTCGATGAGGAACCTGTGCGAGCGCTCCCCCTCCTCGAAGGTGTTGTCGGCCCTCCATACGTCGACGATAACCTTTGTCCCGCCCGAGTCCATGCCCACGAGCACGCCCGCGCACTCTTCGGGGTAGGTCTCCTTTGCGTGATCGTGAATATGGCTCACGTCTCCCGCACCTATCTTCAACGCCAAAATCCTACTCCTCCCAAAAGCTCTCGGAGAGGTACTTGTCCGCCGAGTCGCACAGGATGGTTACGACCACCCCGGACTCCAGCCCGCGCGCCACCCTTAGAGAGGTCGCGACGGCGGCCCCGGCCGAGATGCCGACCAGGATGCCCTCCTCGCGGGCGAGGCGTTTGACCATCTCGTACGCTTCCTCGGTCGTGGTCGCCAGGTTCTCGTCGGCCACGGAGGGATCATAGATCTCGGGCACGATGGCGGAATCCATGTGCTTCATCCCCTCCAGCCCGTGAAACGGCGAATCGGGCTCGAAGGAGACTACCTTGATCTCCGGGTTGTACTCCTTGAGGCGCGTGGAGGTGCCCACGAAAGTCCCGCTCGTGCCTAACCCCGCTACGAAGTGCGTGATCTCACCCTCCGTAGCCTCCCAGATCTCCGGCGCCGTGGACTCGTAGTGAGACCTCGGGTTGGCCGGGTTGGTGTACTGATCCGGGTAGAAGTACCGCTCGGGGTCCTCGGCGTAGAGCCGTCGTACCTCCCTGATCGCTCCGTCCGAACCCTCTGCCGGGTCGGTCAAAACCACCTCGACCCCGTAAGCCTTGAGGATCTTCTTGCGCTCCTCGCTGGCGTTCTTGGGCATGCAGAGCTTGACCTTGTAGCCGAGAGAAGATCCGATCCAAGCGTAGGCGATCCCCGTGTTCCCGCTGGTGGAATCGAGAATGGTTTTCTCGGGCGTGAGCTTGCCGCTCTTCTCTCCGTCCCGGATCATCCACAGCGCCGGACGGTCCTTGACCGAACCGCCGGGGTTGTACCACTCGGCTTTGCCGAGGATGCTCACCCCGGGGACCTCCCGCGAGATGTTCGACAACTCGAAAAGCGGCGTGTTTCCTACGAGATCCACAGGCCGCGAACCCAACTTTTTATTAATCCTAGTAATCATGTCGGGATTATTATACAGGTCGGTCGTCCATCGTCCAGAAGCCCCTGTGCGGGTGAGTGAAGGAGAACACCACCCAACGCAGTAGCCGGGAGGCCAATGATAAGCCCCCCGGCTATGGTTGGTGCGTGATGTCTATTATATGCCCGGTCGGTCAGCGACCGCTACACCTTTCGGTAAATTTATCCGAGGTACTCCAGAACTTTTTCGAGGGGCCGTCTCCGGCAGGTGAAGATCGGGGTGTCGAGCTCGGTGTAGGCGCTCGCTTCCGACTCCCTGAGCTCCATCATGAGGTCCTGGAACTTCTCCGGGGACTCGGCCTCGAAGGAGAGGATGAACTCGTAGTCGTCGATGCCGAAGCAGTATGCGGTGTTGTTTTTTACGGGGTAGTGCTTGCGCCCTACGTGCATGTGCTCGTTCATCATGCGCTGGCGCTCCTCGACGGGGAGACGGTACCAGGCGCGCGTCTTGACGAACGGGTAGACGAAGAGGAACTCGCCCTCGCCGGGGACGATGTAGCGGCGGTTCTCCCACCCCGGGGTGTGCTCCCCGACGTAGATCGACCGGCGGCTGATGCCGAAGTACGAGTAGGAGACCGTCAGGTACTTTCCCAACCCGGTCTTCAGTAGCGCCGCCATCATCTCCTCGAAAGGTTCGAGGTCGTAGGAGATCCGCCACAGCATAAAGTCCGCATCGGCCCGCAAGCCCATGAGGGAGTATGGCCGGAGGAGCATCTCCCCCGAGTGAGCCCGCGCCGCCTCCAGAAACTCATTCTTGCCGCTCTGGCGTTCCTCCTCGGGGAGCCTGCGCCACTCGGGGTCGAGCTTGAAGAAGGCGTAGTTTATGTACTGGGATGGGAGCTTCTCCTCGGCGGCCTGCTCTTGCCTTGCTTGCGTCTCGGTCACTTGCTACCTCCTTGCGGGCTCGAGCCCGAAGTTGTTCTGGTAGAGCTCGGCGACGCGGGCGAGTTCCTCTTCCGTGAAATCCGGCGTGTCGGGGGCGGCGGCGAACTCCTCGATCTGCTCTTTGTTGTAGATGTTCGGCAGGACGGAAACTACCTCGGGTGCGGCGAGCACGAACTTCAGGGCTGCCTGGCCCAGGGTGCGTTCCCCGGACTCCGTCAGGAAGGAGAGCTTCTCGACCTTCTTGATGCCCTCGGTGAGCCACTCCTTCGGGCGGTGGCGGCGATGGTCATTCTTGTCGAAGGTCGTGTTCTCGTCGTACTTGCCCTCCAGCATGCCCGACGAGTGGGGGACGCGTACGATCAGGCTGGTATCCGTCTCGCGGGCGACCTCTATAAACTCGCGGCCGGGGTCCTGTTCGAGCATGTTGTGGATCATCTGCACGCCCTCAACAGAGCGCTCGCGCATGGCCTTCACGCCCTCGTCGAGCCAGCCGATCTTGGGGCCGAGGGCGACGCCGTAGGAGCGGATCTTGCCCTCCGCCTTGAACTCCTCCATGAGCGCGAAGAGCTGGTCGTTCTCTATCGCGTCCATCTTCGTGTTGTGCAGCTGCAGGAAATCTATGTAGTCGGTGCCGAGCCTCTCCAGGCTCTGCTCCAGGGCGAAGCGGATAAACTCCTCGGACCAGTCCTGGGGACGCTCTTGCTGGCCGCGGCGGGCGGTGTGGTTGTAGAAGTCGTAGCCGATCTTGGTGGAGATGACTACCTCGTCGCGCATGTGGCCGAAGGCGTCGGCCAGGAGCGTCTCGCCCTTGCCGGAGCCGTAGGTGTCGGCGGTATCGAAGTAGTTGATGCCCCTCTCGTGGGCCTGCCTCATGATCCGCACCGATCTCTCGTCGTCGACCTCGCCCCACCAGCCGGTCGAGACGGTCCAGACGCCGAAGCCGACCTCCGAGACCTCTATGTCAGTGCCGCCGAGCCTACGATACTTCATGCCTCACCTCTCGTCGTCGGAATGTCGCGAGCTTACGGAGTCTAATACCCGTATTCTAGCGTTCGCTGCGGAAGGGGGCGTGGAAACTCTCTCAGGGGGGCGACGAGAAACGTACCGTCCATCGGCAATATAATGATACGGATGAACGCGGAGATTCTATGATCGCTCGTTACGCGGGCGGGGAGACCGGGGCCCGGGCGGCGGCCCGCGAGGGTGCGGCGGTGGTCGTGGTCGACGCTTATCGCGCGACTACAACGATCGCGGTTCTCGTCCACAAGGGCGCCCGGGCGGTGCCGGTCGCCTCCATCGAGGAAGCCGCCGATTACCCCGGGGCTGACTTCAGGATCGGGGAGCGGGGGAGCGCCAAGGTGAAGGGCTTCGATTTCGGCAACTCGCCGACGGAGGTTTCTGCGGCGGAGATGAAGCCGGGCTCGACGGTAGTGCTCTCGACCACGAACGGCACCAGGGTGTTGGAGGCCGCGGAGGGGGCCGCGGCGATCTTCTGCGGCGCCTTCGTCAACGCCAGCGCCGTCGCCGAAGCTCTGGAGGGCGGCGCGTATGGCCCGCGCGTCGTGGTGATCGGGTGCGGCTGGGAGGGGTATCGCTCCTCCGAGGATGAGGCCGCCGCCGGGGCGATCCTGCACCACCTCTCCGAGGCCGGAGCCGAGCTCGACGAGCGGGCGGAGCGGGTCGTGGCCCTGTACCGACGGCACTCCAAGGACGTCCTCGCGAAAAACACCGCCGCCAGACGTCTGCTGCGTCTCGGCTACGAGAAAGACCTCGGCTTCTGCCTCGCCGAGGACACCGTCCCCGTCGTCCCGCGCCTCCTCGATGGCGCCTTCGTCGTGGACTAGACGGTCCAGCGCAAGCATCGTTGGCCCGAGGGCCAACCCGGGGTCCGAAAAAATACACAGATTTGCTCGCAAAATTAGTCTTGACAGGCACATGCCGCCGCTTTACTCTGAAGTCGGGCAAGGCGGACATACGTTACAAGTTGGGCGTTTCGTCCCGTCAAACCGCCAAGGAGAGGAGGTGCTGACCAGATGACGATAACCATCACCCACGAGAAGGTAAAAGAAGTTACCCGTGAGGATGTGGATCGGGCGATCGACGTGATCGAGCGTCACCTCGAGAAGGAGGCCCGTACCCGCAACCTGCTCGACGAGCAGGCAATCATGCGTCCCAAGGACCTGTGCAAGCAGCAGGGCCTGGACATGGTGGCCGAGCTGCGCGGCATGGCCTAAAAGCCACCGACGCATATAGCCCATGAAGGGGGATGCACAGTAAGGTCCCGAAGGATCTCCGGGAGACCGGGAAGAAACTAGAAGGGGCTGTCCATCCCCCTTCACGAGGCTGAAAAG
Source organism: Rubrobacter sp. (assembly GCA_016781635.1). Classification (GTDB taxonomy): domain Bacteria; phylum Actinomycetota; class Rubrobacteria; order Rubrobacterales; family Rubrobacteraceae; genus Rubrobacter_F. The sequence continues at coordinate 6,060 of JADDPY010000639.1, read as the reverse complement.
GGACCGGGTTTCGACCCGGTCCCTTTTTCGTGTGCGCGGCTACTGCTGTTGCTCGGGCGGTGCTACAGGTTGCTCAGACGGTGCCACAGGTTGCTCTTCGAGGGGCGTTGCGGGCGCCTCCTGCTCGGCGGCCGGGTCCGCAGGCGGCACCTGAGATCCGTCCTGAGGTACCGCGCCGGGCTCCCCGGCGGCGGGCTGCTCCTCCTGGGGCGCGGGCTCGACGGGTGATCCTTCCTGCGGTTCTACGGGAGGGGCTTGCCCACCGCCCTGCGGCGCGCCTTCGTATTGCTCGCCCACCGGTCCCTCTTGCGCGTCCGGGGTGGGCTGTGCTTCTTCTTGCTGCTGGTCTTCCGCAGGCAACCCCTCGCTACCAGCCGGAACGTTCTGGGTCTCCGTGTTCCCGGATCCTCCCAATGCCCGGGTAAGGGAGGTGCTTGCCCCCGCGGTCTCCTCTCCGGGGACAGAGGCCTGCGCACACTTGTCCCATAGCGTGCAGGAGAAGGGGTTGCCCGAAGCGGCTTCTATGACGGTAACTCCTCCAAGCCCTATAACCGCCGCTATAATCCCGGCCGCAGCGCCTGTAAGGAGCGTCCGGCGCCTGGCGGACGGGGACATTTCCTTTAGAAAGGTTGGGATCGAGAGCAGACGGCCGAATACACCCGACGTTCTCCTGTCCCTTCTTCTGGGTGCTACGGGCGGTTCTGGTTTTTCTGAAGTCTCTTCGGGGATCGGCGTTCCAGGAATCCTGATCCTTTGGGTAGAGAGGTGACTCTGAACGGTGTTTGGGAGCTCGGAGATCTTGGTGGTAGCCTTCTCGATCTGGGCATTCAAGATAGCGACGCCGATGGTCATCAGCATCGGCGTCATGGCGGTTCCGATCAGAGTTCCCGCCACTCCGAGCCTGGAGGTGAGAAGAGCCGCGACGATCGCCGCTATGCCCGAGGCGATGACCGTGCTCGTTTGAACGAGTTGCTTTGGTTTCTCTTCTTCAGCCATAACGTGGCCGATTGTAGCAACGGGCTACCGCACCTTAAAGGTGCATCGGAGGATCTTCAGAGGAGGCGGCGTGCTAACCCTCAATATTCCACCGGGAGATTTTGTGAGGAGTTGTTCCTTGTTGCTCGTACCCGTGAATCTGTTCAGCATCCCCGGTAATCTGACATACGGAGGAGCTGTCGAAGCGCTCTGGGAAACTCTCGACTCGACCTCGTTCGAGGGGAGGGGTGGGTGTGCTGGCGGCCGAGCCGAGGGTTCTGGCGTGGTCGCCCGTGTCCCAAGGAGCACGCTCCCCCGCGAGTTGCTGGCCTTAGCGGTGGACACAGACTAGAATGGACCAAGGGAAAGAGAGTGCAGGTCGGTCATGATGACGCCGGAGAACGGAAAAGTGCCGGGCGAAAGCAAGGATCTGTACCGGATTCTGGCCGAAAACTCCACCGACATGATCTCCAAGCATACGATCGAAGGTGTATATACCTACGTCTCGCCGGCGTGCCGGTCCTTATTGGGGTATGAACCCGAAGACCTCGTGGGGCGATCCGCCTACGCGTTCTTACATCCCGATGACCGGCAGCGGATAAAGGACGTCCATTCGACGATACTGCAGAGACCGGACGTCTACACCGTGACCTACCGCATCCGGAGCAAAGACGGTTCCTACACCTGGTTCGAGACGGCCAGCCGCACGGTTCGGGAGCCCGAGATGGGTGAGGCGATGGAGATAATCGCCGCCTCTCGTGACATCACCGACCGCAAGCTGGCCGAGGAGGCGCTTCAGGAGTCGAACGAGCGCCTCACGAACACCCTGGAGAGCATCACCGACGCGTTCTACGCCGTGGACCACGAGTGGCGGTTCACTTACCTCAACCGCCAAGCCGAGTGCATGTTGCGCAGGACACGCGAGGAGCTCCTGGGCAAGAACCTGTGGGAGGAGTTCCCCCAAGCCGCCGCTGCGAGGTTTTACGAGAAGTATCATGAAGCGGCGGAATCGGGTGCTTCCGTACACTTCGAGGAATTCTACGCGCCGCTCGGCCACTGGGCCGAGGTCCACGCCTATCCGTCGGACGATGGTCTGGCGGTCTATTTTCGTGACATCAGCGAGCGCAAAAGGACCGAAGAGGCGCTGCACGAGAGCGAAAAACGGTTCAAGGTGTTGTATGAGGACAACCCGTCCATGTACTTCACCCTGGACACGGGAGGGAAAGTGTTGTCGGTCAACCGCTTCGGCGCCGAGCAACTCGGTTACGCTCCGGAAGAGCTGGTAGGCCGTCGGGTGCTGGATCTCTTCCACGAAGAAGATCGGGAAGTGGTGTCAAGATACCTTGCCTCGTGCTTGCGGCATTCCAACGGAACCGGCGCTTTGGAGGCCCGCAAGGTACGCAAGGACGGGAGCGTACGGTGGGTTACGGAACGCGTGCGCATCGTGGGGAACCCCGACGGCAGCAGGGTTATCCTCGTCGCTTGCGAGGATGTCACCGAGCGCAAGCGGGCGGAAGAGGCGATGCGTGAGAACGAGGGGCGCTTCCGAAGCACCTTCGAGTCCGCCGCGATCGGAATGGCCCTGGTGGGTCTGGACGGCCGCTGGATGGAGGTCAATGATGCGGTGTGCGAGCTTCTAGGCTATTCGAGGGAGGAATTGCTAAGTACGAACTTTCAGTCCATTACCCATCCGGACGACCTGGAGGCCGACCTCGAGCAAGCGCACAGACTTCTCAGGGGCGAGATCCAAACCTATCGCCTTCAGAAGCGCTACATCCACAAGAAGGGGCACACCGTATGGGTACTCGTGAGTGCCTCCCTGGTGCGCGATGATGGAGGAGCGCCGTTGTATGGTCTGGCCCAGATCCAGGACATAACCCAGAGCAAGCGCGACAAGGAAGAGCTCGAACGCTTGCACCTCCAGAACGAGTCGATCCTGAGATCCGCGGGCGAGGGGATTCTGGGTCTGGACCGCGGAGGGTGTGTAACACTTGCCAATCCGGCGGGAGCGCGGATGGTCGGCTACGAGCCCGAGGAACTCATCGGATGCAGGATGCACGACGTTGCGCACCACACCAGGCCGGACGGCACACCGTACCCTTCGAAGGAGTGCCCGATCTACGCAGCCTTCGAGGACGGTCAGGTGCGCCGCAGGTCGGACGAGGTGTTCTGGCGAAGGGACGGTTCGAGCTTCCCGGTCGAGTACGTCAGCACCCCCATAGAGGTGGACGGGAAGGTCGTGGGCGCCGTCGTAACCTTCAGCGACATCACGGAGCGCAAAAGAGCGGAAGAGACCCTGCGCGAGAGCGAGGAACGTTACCGGGCATTCTTCGAAACCGCGGCGGTCGGGGCTAGCGAGGCAGACCTCGCCTCCGGACGTTTGCTGCAGGTGAACGACAAGTTATGCCGATTCCTCGGCTACAGCAGGGACGAGCTGCTGTCCATGACGTTCTCCCAGGTCACGCACCCGGACGATCGGGCCAGAGATTCTGAGGGGGTGGCCCGACTGCTGCGGGGCGAGATCCGGGAGTACGTCACCGAAAAGAGGTATCTGCGAAAAGACGGAGGGATCGTGTGGGCCCACCTCGCCGTTGCCCTGGTGTGGGACAAGGACGGGCGGCCCCTGCATTCCGTAGCGATAACGCAGGACATAACCGAGCGCAAGCGCGTCGAGGAGGCTCTGGCGCGGGAGGTGCGGGCGAAGAGCGATTTCCTGGCCGATGTCTCGCACGAGCTGCGAACGCCTTTGACCGTGATCCATGGCAACGCCGAGGTCGGTCTACAACTCGGGCGCGACTGGGCGCACGCCGATCTCCTCGAAGAGATCGTCAAGGAGTCGGGCATGATGTCGCGTCTGGTCGGGGATCTGCTGTTCCTCGCCCGCTCGGACTCCGACTCGTTCCCGCTGGATCTGAAAACGCTCCCCGCCGCGCAGATCTTGAGCGGTTTGGGGAGGCGGGCGGAGGCCCTGGCCCGCGAACACGGCTCGACCTTGAAGACCACGTTAAGCAGCGAGGGGAGCCTACTAAGGTGCGACCCGGAGCGGATCGAGCAGGCCGTGCTCGTCCTCGTCGACAACGCCGTCAAGTACGGTCCGCCGGGGGAACAGGTAACCCTGTCTTCGTCGACGCATGGGGACGAGCTGCTGATCGAGGTTGCCGACCGGGGCCCGGGCATCTCCCCGCAAGAGCTATCGCGCGTCTTCGAGCGCTACTACCGCGGCGGAGGCTCGTCGCGGGAGTGGGGGTCGGGGCTAGGGTTACCCATCGCCGAGGCGATCGTGAGAGCACACGGCGGCTGCATCAAGGCCGAGAGCCGCGCCGGCGAGGGGACCCGCATGCTGCTCCGCCTGCCGCTGGCCGAAGGCTCGTAGCGGGCCGTTGATCGTCTCTGGCGAGAGACACCACAAGCGGACACGCTCCAGAACTTATAGGGAATTTTTCGAAGAAACAAACGTACGACGCCGACCCATGAACGTGCGTCAAGGAACCATCGAGCAGAGTCGTACTACGTCGTCGCCTTGTCCTTACCTGTCACAAAGAGGCCCGCTACAAAGAAGTCCAAAGCCGTATGGATGCCATCGTCGGCCCTCCCCTCGTGAGGGTGGAACGTGGACGCCGCTCGTGCAGCTATAGTGGCGTCCGTAACTTCTTCCGACTCGCGTCGATGGGGTCGCTAGCATAGAGGGGGAGACTAAGAGACGTTTCGGCGCTCTCGTTCGAGTCACGATGCGTACCGCACAGAGAAGTACTTTCGAAGCGGAGGAGGAGGGATTCGAACCCTCGATACCCCATCAAGAGGTATAACACCTTAGCAGGGTGCCGCTTTCAACCACTCAGCCACTCCTCCGGATAAGAGGAGTATATCAAGCGTACGCTGCTGCTACCACGCTTCGCGTTACCCACCGGAGAAGGCGCGCAACTACGTTTATGTGCTCCGAACGTAGGCCTACGCTTTCTCGCCCCCGACGTCCTCTTCGAGGATGTCGGGCTTATCGTTGGCGGGCTCGGCGTCGAGGACTTCCTTGCCGGAGATCTCCTGCTTCATCCTGACGAGGGTAGCATTGAGCTCGGCCCCAAAGAGGATCGCCAGAGACGAGATGTAGAGGTACAGGAGCAAGATAATGACGGCGCCGATGGAGCCGTAGGTCGCGCTGTAGGAGTCGCCGCCGAAGTTGGCTATATAGAACCTGAAGGCGAGGCTCGCGAGTATCCAGAGGAAGACGCCGATAAAACCTCCCGGCGTGATCCAACGAAACGGCTGCCCCGCGTCGGGGGCGAAATAGTAGATCAGCGCCACGGTTAGTACCAAGAATAAGAGTGCTACGGGCCAGCGCGCTATGTTCCAGACGACGTTGAAGACGTAGTCGAGCCCGAAGTAACCGGCGATGGCCTCGCCTATGGGCGGACCGGCCACGAGGAGCAGCACACCGGTGAGGACCAGGCCGGAGAGGCCTATGGTCATGAGGATCGCGATCCCCTTGACCTTCCAATATGGACGCGTCTCCTCGACGTCGTAAGCCTTGTTGAGAGCGTCTATGATCGCCGAGAAGGCCCCGGAAGCGGCCCAAATGGTACCGAGGATGCCCACGGAGAGCAGTCCCGGCGCCGAGTTCTCGTTCCCGAGAAACTGCTCGATATACCCCTCGATGATGCGGTAGACCTCCCCCGGCAGAACCTGTTCGAGGTAGACCAGAATCTGCCGGGCGAACTCGGGGTTGGAGAAGGTGTCGAGGACAGCGACGAGGAAGAGGATAAACGGGAAGAGGGCGAGTACGAGGTAGTAGGCCAGCTGGGCCGCGAGCCCCAGAGCGTCGTCGCTCTGGAACTCCTGGACGGCGCGCTTGAGCGCGGCGAAGCTCAGAAGGGTCCTCATATCTTGCAGGAAGTTGCTCAACGAACCCCTGACGGGACGCTCCGCCACGTCCCGAACCTCGGCCTCGGTCAGCCCGAAATCCTCGACCGGATCCAACCCCTTGTTGTCGTTCGAACTCGCCATCGGAAATACCCATTCTAATTTTAACCTACAGCGGTAGTCATTGCAGTTGAGCCACCCCAGCGACCTACCCTTAAAAGGCAGTACGGG
>JADDPY010000253.1:1978-2579 GCA_016781635.1 Rubrobacter sp. | reverse complement strand
GTTAAAAGCTAATGCCATCCATCGTCGATGGGAGGATGCAGCAGCTGGTAGGGCTTCGCTCCTGAGGCTGATATAGCAACGGACCTTGCCCGAGGTGCTCCTGGGCCGGGGGCGCGGAGGTTAGGACGGTCCGCTTCACGGACGCGGAACGGATCGAGCACCGGATCTTGTACCAGCGAAGGTATCGTTTCTGAGACGGCGGGTACCGGCGCGATTGGGAACCCGAACGGGCACGGAAGTTTCCTTACTACGGATCCAAGGGTGACGCCTCGGTGCCGCTCTTCGGCACGACAGCGCTCCGCCCGCGAAAGGCGGTCGAGCTCTCACTTGAGGGCGCGTCTTCCCGGCAAGGGAAAACGTAGGCGGCGGCCGGCGGCCTCCCCCTCGAAGCGGTCGGGCGGCTCACTTCCAGCTCAGGATCGGGTCCACGATCGCTTGGCGCGGGCAGTCCACGTAGCCCGTGTCCGTCACGGCGAACTGGGGGATGCCCGCGAGCGTTACGAAGGACAGGAACATGAAGGGTTCGGGCACGGTGCAGCCCATCTCCCGAGCCTTGTCCAGCAGCGCCTGGCGCTCATCGGCGAGATCTCGGGCATCGGCG
>JADDPY010000253.1:0-1891 GCA_016781635.1 Rubrobacter sp. | reverse complement strand
ACCCTGCCCGCGGCGAGGGCCATGTCCTCCGGGTCGGCGCCCATGACCACGATGTTGTGATTGTCGTGGGCGACGCTGGAGGCGATCGCCCCGCGCTTCAGCCCGAAGCCCCCGAGAAAGGCCCTGCCGATGTTGCCGGTCTCGTGGTGCCTTTCCACGACGGCGACGTGCAGGATGTCCCGGTCGGTGTCGGCCGCCACGTGGCCATCCACCACGGGGAGGGTGGCCTCGTCGCCCTCGGTTATGGGCACCCAGGGGAGGGTGCGCATGAAGCGGACGGTCGCCTCCCTCGCCCCCGGTTCGGCCCGTATGACCAGGTCCCCGGCGGTCGCGGGCGCCCGCAGGTGGAAGGTGCCCGCCGAGATCGGGGCGCGCTGCGGGACCACGAGGGGATCGGTCAGCTCCCCGCCCTCGGCGACGGGCTTGCCCCGGGCTATGGTCCTCAGCACCCGAAAGTCCTCCGGGCCGCTCACGACGTTGATGTCGGCGTAGCGGCCGGGCGCGAGGGTGCTGATCTCCCCCTCCATGTGGAAGGAGCAGGCGGGGTTGAGGGTGACTATCTGGACGGCCGTCACGAAGCCCACGCCCTCGGCGAGCGCGACCCGAGCGAGGTGGTCCAGGTGCCCGTCGTGGACCAGGGCGACGGCGCTGGTGTCGTCCGTGACCAGGCTCAAGAAACGGGCGTCCACGCCGCGCTCGGTGGCGGCCCTGATGAGCTCGGGCAGGGTCGGCACGATCAGGTTGTGGCGCAGGTGGGCGTGGACGCCGTTTCGCACCCTGAGGAGGACGTCCTCGAGATCCAGCGACTCGTGGTCGTTGGTGATGCCGGCCGCCGCGAACGCGCTCCACGCGGGGCCCCTGGTCTCCGGGCCGTGGCCGACGAGGGCCTTCCTCGCCCGTCGGGCGGCGTCCACGGAGGCCAAAAGGTCCTCGTGGCCCGCGACGACGTAGTGAGACACCACCTCCGAGAGCCCGACCGAGTCCTCGCGCTGCAGGGCGGAGGAGATGATGCCAGCGTCGAAGAGCCCCCCGCTGGTCTCAAGCCCCGGCGCGAACGGCACGTGCGAGGGGACCACGAAGTAGAACTTCAGCGGCGTCCCCCTCGCCTCCTCGAGGGCCGCGTCTATGGCCTCCATCCCGCCGACGACCCCGATCTCGTGAAGGTCGGTGAACACGCTGGTCGTGCCGCGCGCCAAGACCGCCTCCGCGAAGCGCGTCACGCTCAGGGAGCTGCTCTCGGGGTGGATGTGCCCCTCGACGAAGCCCGGCACGATGTAGCCGTCGCCCGCCTCGACGACCTCGGTGCCCTCCCCGATCGTGTACCCCACGTCGCCGATGGCCGCGATGCGCTCGCCCGCCACCGCGACTCCGCCGGGGTAGATCTCGCCCGTGTTGACGTTGACCAGGCGCTCCCCGCGGACGACGAGGTCCGCCTCCTCCCGACCCAAAGCGACCGCGAGCAACCTCTCGTCCAACGCCATCCTCCCCTTCGTGCCCGGTCGAACAGAGTGCGGGCAGCACTATACACCTGCCCGCGTAGGGGCGTGCGGAGCCCCGTCGGCGCGTTGGGCCGGGACTTCACGCCTTCGCGCGGCGGGCCTCCTTACGAGTGGCGCGACTCCCTCGTACGCCGGTGCTGAGGGGTGACGGAAGCTTGCATCTCCACCGACCGACACGGTCCGGCAAGCGCTCCTAAAATAGAGTTCGTTCCTTGCCGATAATATACGTGGCGATGAATGGGGAAAACGACAACGAGCGCAAGCATGGTAAGGGGGAACCCTTCCGAAGGGGGTTAGATAGCGAAACCCTCCTCGAGGTCATCCCCGACCTCGTGTTCCGCATCGACCGCGAAGGCAATTTCCTCGAGCTTCGGGCGAACGACGACGGCAAG
>JADDPY010000402.1 GCA_016781635.1 Rubrobacter sp. | reverse complement strand
GGCCCGACTCGCGGCCCAGCTCGACCCCGACACCTGGCGCCAGTACGTCTACGACTGGGATGCCCGCTCCGGCGAGCATACGATCAAGGTCCGCGCGACGAACGGGGAGGGCGAGACGCAGACCGATAAGCCAACCCCCCCGCATCCCTCCGGTGCAACCGGCTACCACACAATCCGGGTCACCGTGGCGTAATCCGGGGCGCGGCAACCGCGACAAACCTCTACCCGGGCAACCATGAACCGAAGGATGAGGTTCAAGCCTAAAAGCGCTAGCGGTGATCTAAAACACGATGTAGACGGTGTCCGTAACCAAAGTGTTTCGTTAGCGCAACAAGATCGTAACATTCAGGCAAGGTATCCGTAATACGGCAAGGGTATAGTTCTGGTTAACCGAGCCCCGGCCGACGGGACATTTCCCCCCTCCAGAGCCCGTCGGTCGGATCGGTTATTCTCCTGGGGTCACTCGCTTTTTCCATGCTTTGGAGGATTTTCTTGAGGGTCGAGGTTACGCATTCGTTAGATCTGTCGCCCGCGGAAGCGCGCAGGTTGCAGGGTGAGATCGCTCCCAGGGTCGAGAAGGGCCCGCCGCTGGACCTTTCGGGCGTGCGTTACGTGGCGGGGGCCGACGTCTCCACCCAGGGCGACGAGGGATACGCGACCGTGGTCGTGCTTACCTTCCCGGGGCTCGAGGTGGTAGAGGTCAAGGGGTACGAGGCGAAGCTCGATTTCCCGTATGTGCCGGGGCTGCTCGCCTTTCGGGAGATACCGCCGGTCGTGGGGGCGTTACGCGCGATCGAGACCGAGGTAGACGCGGTGATCTTCGATGCTCATGGTCTCGCCCACCCGCGCAGGCTGGGGCTCGCGTCGCAGTTGGGGCTTTTCCTGCAAGTGCCGAGCGTCGGGTGCGCCAAGAGCCGGCTCGTAGGCTCGTACGAGGAGCCGGGCGTCGAGAAGGGGAGCCGGAGCGACCTCGTCCACCGCGGGGAGATTATCGGCGAGGTCGTGCGGACCAGGAAGAACGTCTCGCCCGTATACGTCTCCGTCGGCAACAGGATCGACCTCCAGAGCGCCGTCGAGCTCGTGATCGCCTGCTCCCCAAAGTATCGTCTCCCCGAGACGACGCGTCAGGCTCACAACGCCGCGAACCGTTTGAGACGCGGCGAGAAACCGGGCCTTCCTTAGCGCCGTTTTCCTTGCCGGAGGACGTGACTATAGATAAAATGCAATACAGGTAACAATAAGTTGCCGGGTGGGTTGGTCGAGGAAGGGCCGAACATGGTTGGCGGGTGTTTGTGCGGCGACGTTCGCTACGAAATCGATGCGAAACCGTTGTTGACCGCATTGTGTCACTGCGAGGACTGTCAGAAGCAGACGGGGTCTGCGTTCTCGGTCCTGGTCGCCGTTCCGAGGTGCAGCTTGTGGATCGAAGGGGAGCATATGGCGGCCTTCGAGAGCGTTGGGGCCAGCGGGCATCCGGTCACTCGCTGGTTCTGCTCGGGGTGTGGATCGTCCGTCCTGAGCGACGTTGCGATCACGCCGGACTTGGTCTGGATCAGGGCCGGGACGCTGGACGATCGGTCATGGCTCCGACCGCAGATGAATATATGGTGCGACAGCGCCCAGCCCTGGGTGCTCCTGGAGCGCGCCATCCCCGGGTTCGCGAAGAACCCGCCGATCGGGGTCGGGCCGGGCGGCAAGGATTTAGCGTAGCCGGGCGTGGCCTTGCACCTCGGCCCCTCCCCGGGATGTCCCCTGGTTCCCGGCCGCGGAGATTGCGGTCCATGCTGCTTCGAGAACTGCCCGTTTTCTTCGCTGTATCGAACGGAGGCGGTACGCATTCACGGTTGTCTTATAGCAGGGGGTGTTTACTGGTTGCATGGGCGCGGCGAGCGGATTAGAAGGGGGGGTGTCGTGTGAAGGTCGGAGGGTTGCGCGGCACGAACCACCATGGCTTCTCGAAGCTCGGTGGGCTTCGGGGCACGGCTACCGACGTCCGGGCGGGGCGCGATGCTCACGGACTACCCGGCTCGGGCTTCGCGGTCTCCGTCGACAGGCAGCGTGCGATCACCTTCCCCGTCACCGCCCCCGACGTCCTCCTGGTCGGCCCCATCGGCGACGGCCTGCGCGGTGCCCCGGCCCCTCGTCGTTGGCTGTGGACAAACCACGGCGAGGGGGCCAGGTCGGGCTGGTGCGGCGGTACGTCTTCGCATATCTCCACCGAGACTGGGTAGGTACTAGATGTTAAAAGACTTGTTTGCTAGAGAGTGATGTTGCATGGGTTTCGATTTCGTTTTCGCGCTGAAGCTGGTGTTGGTCGCATTGCTGATTCTGGGTGCCATAGCCGGTGCGTTCTACATAGCTTCTAGTAACCGTCGTGGTGGTGAGCCGGGAGATGGAACCGAAGGGCGTTCGGGGAGTGCCGAGCAGAGGGCCCAGGCCGACCCGCACGAGTTTTACAAGAGGTCAAGCCTGGAGAACGACGAGGACATGAAGATGCACCTCTACTCCGTGAACGAGTACGAGATGGAGTTCGGTAGAGACCTCCACTCCCGTGGCGGCTCGCGCTTCGTGGCCGCCCTCAAGTCTTACAGGCCCGTCGGCGACGAGTGGTACGCCTTGCCCCCGGAGAGGGCGGCCCGCGTCCCGATCTCTCACCCGACGACTACGAGGTCGACAGCCAGCACGGAGTGCTCCTGCTCCACAAGCTTCCGCACGGCCTCCCTATCGAGGCGCGGGACCTACTCTGAGGCCCGAGTCTCTTCTCCCCGCCGCATATAAGTAATTC
>JADDPY010000611.1 GCA_016781635.1 Rubrobacter sp. | reverse complement strand
GGCGCTGTGGAACGGGAAGGAGCGCTTGGCCTCGACCGAGGAGATGTGGATGAGGGCTCCGCGGCCTTCGCGCTTCAGGTGCGGCAAAGCGGCCATCGCCCCGTAGACCTGGCCCATCAGGTTAACCTGTATCACCCGATCGAACTCCTCGGGCGTCGTCTGCTCGAAGGTGGCGAAGAGCCCCACGGCGGCCAGGTGCACCCAAGTGTCGAGCCTGCCATACTCCTCCACGGCCCTCTCTGCCACCGCCTTGACCTGCTCGAACTCCGAAGTGTCGGCGGGTACGGCTAGCGCCTCGCCACCCTCCGCCCTTATCTCTCCCACCAAAGAGTCTAGTCCCTCCGTGCCGCGGGCCGAGACCACGACTTTCGCGCCCCTCCTCGCGAATCGGAGGGCGCTCTCGCGGCCTATGCCGCTCGAGGCGCCCATGAGCACCACCACCTGATCCTCTACCGGCTTGAGCTGCATCCCGAACCACCTTTCAGCTTTCGATGGTCTTACAAACCTACCACTCGCATCTATGTCAGAAGGAGACCGTTTGAGAACTCTTGAGGGGAGTCATCGTATCAGCGGCGCACCAGAGATCCCTTGCTCCGCCCGGCCCACCCGCGCTATCGCTCCCTATCCCTATGCGAAACTTTGAAGATCTCGTAGCCTACCTCCCTGATGGCGCCTTCGATCTCCTCTTGCTCGGCCTTGCCTCCCTCGAACGAGACGTGCACCACGCTACCCTCGGTCCTGACGTCTACCTCGGAGACGTAATTCAAGCCTCCTACCTTCTCTCCTAGGCTCTCGAGGCCCGGGACGGCCTCGCCGCCGGGTTTCGTAACCCACACCATAAGATCCGGCACAAATACTCTCCCCTCTTTTCGCAGGATTTCGTAGCCCCACCGCCCATATACCCGATCGGCGACCAACCTACCGCGCCCCACAGATCGAAGGCCCCCGCGCCTCACCAGAAAGTCCTTCGAACACCAATGCGGGAACCTCTCCACGTTCGGGCAGTGCTTGGCTGTCCATCCGACCTACTTTTGGATGTTAGATGGACCTGTTGTCTGAGGACCTCCTGCAGGCGAAAGTCCCAAGAACCCGTTTGCCGAGCACTCCGGCCGGTTGGATGGTATGTTCGCAAGATGGCACGTTCCGGGACTCACGCCCTACTGGTCGACGCGAGCGCTGGGCCCTTACGGGGGTTACGTCGGATAGGAATCGTGGTCGAGGTGCTGGTTAGGGCCGGTGGCGCGTGAGGACCGTAAACCGCTGGACGGTCGCGCTAGCCGCGGTGATCATGCAGATCGGGCTCGGTTCGCTGTACGCCTGGAGCGTCCTTAGGCAGCCGCTCTCCGCGCACTACGGCGCGAGCGTCACCGGCGTGAACGTAGCTTTTTTCGTCGCGATCCTCGTGTTCGGCATCGCGACGCTTGCGGCCGGCTTCCTGCTCAGGCACGTCGGCCCGCGCCTCGTCGGCCTCGCGGGAGCCGCCCTCTTCGGGGGAGGCATCTTTCTTAGCGCCTTCGCCGGAGGGAGCCTCCCCTTTCTGTACTTTACCTACGGCGTCGTGGCCGCGGTGGGAGGCGGGTTCGGATATATCGTTCCCGTCGCCGTCCTTCCGAAGTGGTTCCCCGAGAGACCGGGCTTCGCCTACGGCCTGGCGGTCCTCGGCTTCGGTATCGGCCCCGTGGTAAACGTCCCCCTCACCTCGGCCATTCTCTCTGCTACCGGCGGACCTTTTCAGACCTTCGGGGTCTTGGGGCTCTCCTACGTCGTTGTGGTAGGCGGCGCGGCGTGGTTCGTCAGGAACCCTCCGGAGGATCGCGCGTCCCCGGCCCTCCAAGAGCCCGAACGAGGCCAGGGCGGCAGGCTGGTGGAGGGCTCGTACCGTCTGCGAGGGGCGCTGGGGACTTGGCAGTGGTACGCGCTCTGGGTCGTGTTCTTGCTAAATACGTCGGTAGGACTCGCTATCTACTCCGACGCCAAGGCGCTCGCCGGCTCCATAGTTGGGGGCAGCGCCGCCCTCGCCTCGGCCTTCGTGGTCGTCGTCTCGTTGGCCGACACGGCGGGTCGGCTGGTCTGGCCCATCCTCTCGGGGAGGATCGGCGGGGCTAACGTCTTTCTCGCGATGTTCTTGTTGCAGGGCGCGGCGTTCCTGCTGCTGCCGGTGGTTGGGGCGGGATCTTTCGCGGTGTTCTGCCTCCTCGCCTCGGCCGTGACCTCTTGTTACGGCGGCGGCTACGCGACGATGTCGGCGCTGACCGCCGCCTACTACGGTCCCAAGGATATCGGGGCGATCTACGGGGGCATACTCACCGCCTCGTCGGTCGCCAGCTTCGGCGCCCCGTTGCTTTTGGCGCGCTCGGCCGACCTGACCGGCTCCTACGACCTCGCCCTCTACGCCACGGGTGCGCTGATGCTGATCGGAGCCGTCATCCCACTTGTCCTCAGGGCCCCCCGCCCCGCCCGCTGACGGCCCAAGGAAGCAAAGGCCACCCCTTGCGGGCCTCTTTGTCCAACGAGCGATCCGCGCTCGGGTCCTGAACGGCCTCTAGGTACTCCCCGCGAGCGCCTCCGCGACCGCTTCCTCTAGCGTCATCGCCCGGCCCTCGGCCCGGGCGGCGTCGAACCTCTCCGCCTCGAGTTGCTCGCGGGCGGCTGCCAGGTCACGCTCGTTGAGGGCGCGCCAGGCCGGCGAGGGGACGTCTACCC
>JADDPY010000686.1:3000-11305 GCA_016781635.1 Rubrobacter sp. | reverse complement strand
CCTCGGCCAAGTGTAAGTTCACGCGGCTCTTGAGGTATCCGCCGAGGTCATCGAACCAGCGCAGGAAGTCCTCCTCCTCGCCGTAGAGGGGGGGCCCCAAGCGCATGGCCTCCTCCACCCACTCCTCAACGGGGAGGTCGGCGGCCTTCGGCGGCGCGGGAGGGGCGATCCGCTCCAGGCGGTCCAGGCGCTTGCCTAGGTTGCTCCTGCCCATCCCCGCTCCTCGGCGACTCGTTCCAGCTCCCCTATGCGCGCCGCCAGTTCCTCCTGCTCCCGGATGTCGCGCTCCAGGGTTGCCAGCCTGAGGTTGGTGTTCAGAATCTAGTTGACCACGGCCCCGACCTTGGGATCCAGGCGCCCCTCGCGCACGTCTTTGTAGAGGGCGGAGAGTCGCCCCTTGAGCTCGGCCAGCTCGTGGCTCGGCTTGGAGCGGGCGGCCTTGCTCGCGTTGCGCCTCCTCGCCCCGGCGCGGGCGGGGTCGTGGGCGTAGCAATACGTTTGCGATGCCCCAACGATACGCCCGCAAGGGCTACCATCCGCCTTGAAACCGCCGCATCCAGCCATCAGCGGTGGCCCTCCCCCCGCCCGTTTTCGTCGTCTACCATTTTTCCGTCTCCTCCCGGCTCGTCGCGGCGAGAGAGCGATGCCCCATGCATGGCAAGATTTCCCTCGACCGCCTCACTTCGCTCTCCATGCCCCTTCCACTCCGATCCCGGTACTCCTTCCTCCTCCGGTCCATGGACCGCTCGCACTCCCGCCCGGGTTCGGGGACCGGCAGCCGGAACATGCACCCCTGATCATCGAACTCCTTCGCCTTCCCTGTAAGGCCGCCGTACGCACGGCGGTGCGTTTCCCGAACCATCTCGCCCTGGGGGCTCACGGTCGGGGTCAACGCGTCCAAGAGAACGCGATCCTCCTGGCGCAGGGCGCCTGGCTGCCTTCGCTCTGCGGCGCGCGGTCTCACGCCCCTACTGAACAATTGCGCAATTAGATGCGCAAGCAGTAAACGAGCCGTTCCACAAAATTTGTGAGAGAAGGCCGGCGCCTCCCCGGTGAAGCTCAGTAGCCCTTCAGGCGACGCAGGTCCTCCAGGGTCATGTCCGGCCAGCTATACAAGGAAATCTCTATTCCTTCCTTGGGGCCTGAGAGGACGCGCTTCGAGAAGACTTCTCCTGAGCGCAGCTCTTCGAGGATCTCCTCCTCCGACGCCCCTTGCGCGAGCCGGTCCCTTATCCACGCGGCGGCTTCCTCCTCGCGGGGATCGAGCCCCAGAGCGGGGACGCCGCGCCTCAGCTCGCCGCCCCGTACCAGCCTTGCCACGCTTCGGGCCTCCCCCTTCAGGCCGGGCGAGCGTCCGCGTCCGCGGCTTACGCCTTCGATGTGGGCCTCCAGGAGGTTGCGGTCGACGCCCTCGGGGTCGGGGTGGAGCGCCCGTAGCAGGGGTTCGGAGCTCAAGCCGGAGAGGAGGTACATGCCGATAAGCCTCGCCAGTGGCTCGGGCGGATCCGGCGAGACGCCACCCGGCACCGTCACACCGGAGGGTGCGTCGAGAGACTCCGTGCGGTCGGGATCTTCACCCAAGGCCTCGCAAAGCTCGCGCCATTCGTCTTCCGGGTGATCCTTCCGGTAGAGCCTCGCCTCGTCGGGCAAGGCCCGCTCGACGATGAACCTCTGTTTGTTCCCCTCCCCTACCAGCCGCTCGCGGCGGCGTTCCAGCCCACCTACGTCCCGCTCAAAAACCTCCAAGGCCGCCCGGAACAGTCCGACAGCCCCTGCCGCAGGCGGCAGCTCCGCCCCCTCCTGGCCGCCCAAGCGCGCCCGCCGCTTCGCCTGGCGGTTATCCTGCAACTTCTCCGCGCAGTAGTGATCCGCCCCGACATGCAACGCTCCGCACGTCTCGCAGATCGGGTATCCGTCCGCAGCCAACCTTGCGTAAAGCTCCCTCGCGGAAGCAAACCCTTCGCCGGCGGCTATGTCTTCCTCGTCCAGCCCCTTGCCCCTCCCCAAAATGAGCGCTAAGAAGCGTAGAGCCCTTTTGTCCAGCCCCTGCGGATTTTCCCGTACACCATCGTTCACGGTCGTCGGCGCGGGCCGCTTCGGGAACGGTTCGGGGCCCCGGTCGCGCCGCCTCCTCTCCAGCTTCTCGTTGATTCTACCGCCTAGATCCGTTATCTAAAGACGCCCGGACGTGCAGCGTTGGGCGCGGTAATTCCGGTCGCTCGTTCGCCTGAGGGGAGGATCATAGCTTCGAGCCAGGAGGATTAGAGCGCAGACAACCCCTCGGAAAGACCCTTGCTCCAGGGCAGGCCATACGACAAGCCTGCTTCTAAACCTTTCGAAACCCGGCACGCATAGGATTCGCTGGCACACGCCTCGTCGCATGCGGCGCAGGCCTCATCGAAGACCTAGAGGAACCGCGCCCTCCTCCTTTCATTCATCTAACGGCTAGAGGCCACTCCACAAACGCCTGCTTGGGAATATCGCGCATCTCCATCACACAAAGCCGAAGCGGTGTCCGCTCGCCGCTCTTGGCGCACGCTCGACCACCAGAAGTCGCTCGACCGAACGAGCAGCCGCTCGACCTTCCAGCGTTTCTTGTAGCGCCTCAGCTTGCACCCTTCCTCGGTCTTCGGCCGCTTCCGACTCCTCCGGTGCGACGCACTCACCTCGATGCCCTCGGTCGAAAGCGTCGCACCGAGCGGGTCGGAGTCGTACGCCCGATCCCCGATCAGCCGACGGGGCTTCTCCCCCGACGAAGCCGGCCGCGAGCGTTTTCGCCAACGAAGGGGACAGTGCAATCTAGCACGTCCTCATGGACGTGGGAGTACCCGAGGGGTCACACTCGGAGTTCTCGCCGGCCCGTTCTTCAGAGCTGCAGCCTGCCGAGAGGCCGTGTCCCTCTGGTCAACGAGAGGGTCGCCAATCGCCCCTGCGAGGACCTCGACAAGCTTGAGGAGGGCTCGGTTGGGCGCTGCCTCGTGCTCTCCGAGAAGCCCCGGTCTGGTAGGTACCACACGCGCTACCGCTGGCGGCCGGCGGCATTCCGCATAAAAAGCGTCCGACCGAAAGCCGTGAAGACGATCCGCAGCTTCAGTCGTTCCTGAAGAACGGAACCAGCATACCGTGGCGGTTTTGGCAAGCGACGCGAGGAGCCACCTTTCCGAAAGCGGCAGCCCTAAACATTCTTCGAGAGGTTCTCCAAGGTAGCCGGGTAGCTCGGGACGGTGCTGCGGAGGAGCTTGAGGGCTTTGGCGTCGTGACCCTCGCGGGCGAGGTACGTCATCTCCTCGACGGTTACGAGCAGGTCCGAGGGGGCGGGGGCTCCGGGGACGAGGCGGGCGACCATGGGGTGTTCCGTGGGGACGCGCCTCTCGTCCTCCTCGGAGAGGATTTCGTGGAGCTTCTCGCCGGGGCGGAGGCCGATGTAGCGGATCTCGACGTCGCCGGCGTCCATGATCTCGAGCATCTTCCTCGCGAGGTCCACGATCTTGACGGGGTTGCCCATCTCGAGGACGTAGGTGCCATAAGAGTCGACGAGGGCTCCTGCCTGGAGGACGAGGGAGACGGCCTCGGGGATCATCATGAAGTAGCGGGTCATCTCGGGGTGCGTGACGGTAACGGGCCCGCCGGCCTCGATCTGACGGCGGAACGTCGGCACTACGCTGCCGCGGCTCCCCAAGACGTTGCCGAAGCGCACCGAGGCGTAGACCGTCTCAGGGTACTCGGCGGCGCAGGCGCGGACGATGCTCTCCGAGAGTCGCTTCGTCGCCCCCATGACGTTCGCCGGGCTCACTGCCTTGTCCGTGGAGATGTTGACGAACTTCTCGGCCCCGAACTCGCCGGCGCAGCGGGCGACGTTCAGCGTCCCCCCGACGTTGTTCATGACGGCCTCGGAGGCGTGGACCTCCATCAGCGGGACGTGCTTGTAGGCGGCGGCGTGGAAGACGAGCTCGGGCCTTACCCTCTCGAAGAGCGCCCGGACCTTGTCGGGGTTCGTCACGTCGCCGACGATGGGCTCCGCGGCGGGCAGGCCCTTGCGGGAGAGCTCCTCCATAAGGTAGAAGAGGGCGCTCTCGTCGCGGTCGAGGCAGACGAGGCGGGCGGGGCCTAAGCGCGAGATCTGGCGGGAGAGCTCGCTCCCGATGCTCCCCCCCGCCCCGGTGACCAGGACGCGCTTGCCGTTCACGAACTCCGTGAGGGCGTCGAGGTCTATCTCGACGGGCTGGCGACCCAACAGGTCCTGGATCTGGAGCTCCCGCAGCTCGATCGTCCCCCGCTCCAGAAACTCCGCGAGCTTCGGGACGACCTTGACCCCGACCCCGGTCTTGGCACACTCGCGCCAGACCCGGTCCATCTCCTCCGAAGACGCCTCGGGGAGGGCGATGAGGATCTGCTCTATCCCCCGCTCCTCGACAATCCTCTCGATATCCTCCACGCTGCCCAAGACCGGGATGCTCTCTATCTGCTCGCCGCGCAGCCTCCCGTTCTCGTCCACGAAGCCGACCGGCTTGAGGTCCGCGTCCGGCGTCCGCCAGAGTTGCCTCGCGAGCGTAACCCCAGCCTCCCCTGCGCCCACGATCAGGGCTCGATCCCGCTGCCCTACCTCCCTTAGAGAGAGCTCGTAGAAGACGCGCGGGTAGAGCCGCACCGCCACGAGTTGAACGTAGGCAAGGACGGCCCCGACAAGCAACACGGAGAGCGGCATTGGCCGCTCCCACAGAATCTCCACGATAAAGTCGGCGAGAAAGAGGACGCCGGTGGAGATCGCCGTGGCGCTCGCCACCCTTACGCCCTGGTACACCCCCGTGTAGCGCAACACGCTCCGGTAGACGCCGCTCTCGTAGAGAAGGACAAGGAAGACGACGACCGAGAACACCGCGAAGGGCCAGAAGTTGATCCAGTACCGACCCGGCACCGCGCCATCGAAGCGGAAGAGCAGGGCGAGCAGGAACGCCTCCGTGACAATCAACGCATCCACGAGCATTGCCGCCGCGCGCCGCGCCATCGGGGACAGCTTCCCGACGAAGCTTCGCCGCAACCTAACAAACGCCCGCGTCGGGGTCCCCCCGCGTCCCATACGTCTCATCCGGGCTATTCTAATGCTTGCGGGGGCACGAAACTATCCGTAGCCCGTCTTTGTGGAGATCAGGGGCAAGAACGCCATGAAAAGACAGCACGCGAGGACGAGCGCTCCTCCCGCCAGCAGGCCCGCCGCCGTACCCGTGGCGCCGAACGACGCCGCGAGGCCCGAGAGCGCAGCGAGGCCCAGGTAGACGTTGGTGACCTGGCGGTGCTTGGCGGGGTCCGGCGTGATCCTCTGGTAGATGTGCTCCCGATGAGCGCTGAAGATGTTCTTACGCGCCCTCGCCCTACGGACCAGCGTAAAGGCCGTGTCGAAGAGGAACGGCGCGAACACGACGGCCGCGACGACGAAGGCCACTACAGGGCTCCCCCCCACGGGCTCCGTGTACAGCGCCGCTGCCCCCAGAAAGAACCCGACGAAGTGACTCCCCGAGTCGCCGAGGAAGATGCGCGCCGGGCTAAGGTTCCAGGCGAGAAACCCCGCCGTCGCCGTCGCCAGCGCGACAAGACCCGCCGCGAGCCCCGAGGAGCTGCCGAGTAGGGGCACGAGGAACAGAGCGTTCAGGACGGCCGTCCCCCCGGCGATGCCGTCTATCCCGTCCATGAAGTTGTACGCGTTCACCACCGCCGTGATCCACAGCACGCAGAAGAGGAGCGACAGGGGCCAGAGAGGTCCGGTGGCCCCCAGGAGCGCGGGCGGCGAGAGGAAGAGCAGGCAGAACGCCACCGCCGCCTGACCAAGCGCCTTCGCCCAGAAGGGCAGGTCCACGAGGTCGTCGAGGAGGCCGACCGCCCCGGCCGCCGTCGCGGCGACGAGAAAGAGGAGGCCGCCTCCCAAAAGCGGCGAGACAGCCCAGATGCCGAGGACCACGGCGAGTCCGCCGAGCCTCGGGGTGGGAATCTCGTGCGAGCTGCGGGCATTCGGCACGTCGAGGAGGTTCCTCCCGATGGCGAAGCGCACCAGCACGGGGACGAGCGCGAGCGCCGCCACGAACGGCACCGCGATGAAGATCAGACGTATCTCGTCCACCGGTACCGGCTAACCCTCCGTGCGCGCCGCGTACCAGTCCACGGTCTCCCTCAAACCCTCGTCCAGGGAGAACCGGGGCGACCAGCCGAGGAGGCGTCGTATCTTGGCGGTCGAGACAGTGAGCGAGCCGACGAGCCGGTCCACCTGCCCCGACCGCCCCATCAAGCGCCCCCCGAGCCGCAGCAGGGGCACGGGGACAGGCACCAGCCGCGCCGGACGCTTCATCAAATGCCCCATCCTCGACACGAGCTCCGGGGTGGAGGGGGACTCCCCGTCGGCGACGAAGAACGTCTCCCCGGCCGCAGCCGGGTGTTCGAGGCAAGCAGAGATCGTGGCCGTAAGGTTACGGACGTAGACCATGCTGCGCTCGTTCCTCACCAGACCGAGGGGCAGAGGCACCCCCTTTTTCACGAGCCCCATGAGCATGCGGAAGTTGGCCTTGACGCCCGTCCCGTAGACTAGCGGTGGCCGCACCACCACCGCCTCCAGACCGGTGCGCGCCGCGACCTCGGCAAGCGCGTTCTCCGCCTCCATCTTGCTGACGCCGTAAGCGTCCTCCGGCCAGCAGGGGCTTTCCTCGGTGTAAGCCACCGGGGCGCCCTCGCCCACGGCCTTCACGGAGCTGACAAAGACCAGCCGGCTCACCCCGGCCCCGGCGCATGACTCCGCAAGCCTCCTCGTTCCTCCGACGTTGATCTCCCGATAGGCCTCCAGGGAACCCGCCGACTCTTCCTTCGTCACGTGCGCTCGTCCCGCGAGGTGCGCCACGACGTCGACCCCGCCCAGGCCATCCCCCCAGTACGTCTCCGGCCCTATGCTGGAGACGTAGAAAGGCTCGACGCCCCGAGGAAGCCGCTTCGCTGCCTCAGGGCTCCTAACGACGGCCCGCACGGTCCAACCCGCGCCCAGGAGCTCGGGACACAGATGCGCCCCGACGAAACCGCTCGCCCCGGTCACGAGTACCCGTCCTCTCACGCGCCGACCCTCGCGGGGAGGCAATATGACGAGGGAGAACCGACCACCCCGGTCCACGGAGCGTGAAAGCGGTCTCCGGCCGCAAACCCTCGCGGCGACGAGCCCTCGATGACGACCGCACACATAACTGCGAGCATAGCAGACGCGCGACGACTGCTCCTCTCCGACCGCGGGCTCCTGGCCCCTAACACGTCGCCACGAGGCCCGGCAAAACGCCTACCAGGAACAGGGGGATGAGGATGGTCAATCGCCTCGTTTGATGAGCGCCACCCGTTCTGTTAGCTTGCCCCGTCAGAGTACGTTTTAGGAGGTTCCGTGCGTCTCAAGGTTTCGTCGATCCTCGTGTTTTTTGCCCTCCTTACAGTCGCCGTTGCCGGCTGTGGTGGGGGCGGAGGACAGCCCGAGCAGCAGGGCTCCAACGGCGGTGAAGCCGCCCAAGAGACGACGCAGGGCGGACAAGGAACGACTACGCAAGCCTCTCGTAAACTCGAGGTCGCGAGGGGCACCATCGAGGAGATCGACCCCGAGGGCGGAACGATGACCTTGCAGCCGAAGGATGGGGAGCCGCTCTCCTTCACGTTCGACCCGGAGCGCATAAAGGTCAGGGTCGACCGCGAAGATGCGTCCTTGCAGGACATACAAACCGGCCAAAGGGTCGTCGTGCGCTACAGGGACAACCGTGCCTGAGGCGCCTGAGGAGCGAGAGAAGACGGGGCTCTCCGAAGACCGGCTCCGGGCCGTTCTACCGCCGGAAGACCCTCCAGGTCCCAGGTGCGCGGCCTACGAGATCAGGCGCTACGCCCGGGAGACGTCGGGGGCGAGCGTGGTCTCGTGGTCAGGCGGGCGCAGACAGCAACGTGGGGCAGGAAGGGCCGTCCGAGAGTTCCCCGTCAGCCGTCGGCTCCGGGCATCGCGGCGCCCCGTGGGCGGCGTTGCAGGAATCGATCGATCGTGCCGTCCTTGAGAGCGTCCCGACATAAGCCTTGCGGACCCTCTCATCCGCAAGGCTGTGCCGTTCAGCGTCGCGGGCGGCTCTAGGCCCTGCTGCCCACCCTGTCGAGGCAGATCTCCAGGGCCTCTTCCAGAGAGACCCTCGGCTCCCAGCCGAGCACGGAGCGAGCCTTGTTTATGGATGGCACCCGGATGCGCACGTCGTCGCCGTAGATGGGCTGGTGGTCGAACTCCAAGGTGTCGCCGGGGATGTCGAAGCCCTTCGCC
>JADDPY010000686.1:2071-2880 GCA_016781635.1 Rubrobacter sp. | reverse complement strand
CCAAGGTGTCGCCGGGGATGTCGAAGCCCTTCGCCTTGCCGATCTCGAAGATCTTCTGGGCCAGCTCCTTCATCCTCGTCGGGGTGGGGTTGCCGAGGTTGAAGGACTCGCCGCTCGTGCGGGGGTCGTCGACGTGGGCCGCTATCGCCGAGGCGACGTCGTCGATCCAGGTGAAGCACCGGATCTGCTCGCCGTCCCCGAGTATCGGGAGCGGGTTCTTTTTTTCTATAAGCAGTCGCTGGATGAAGTCCGCGAAGACGTGGGCTATGCCCTGCTCCTCCTCGGCCTCCTCCATCGGCGTGATGATGTTGAACGGACGCCAGACCGTGTAGTCGAGGCCGTACTGGGCCTTGTGGGCCCTGCACAACCGCTCCCCGACGAGCTTGCTGAGGCCGTAGTCGGTGTACGGGACGCGCTGCTCGTCGGCGTCCTCCTCGCGGCTCGGGACCGTCTCGGCGCGCTCGTAGACCATGGAGGAGGAGATGTAGACGACCTTGCCGACCTCCTGTTCCTTGGCGTGCCACAGGATGTGCTGGTGCAGCATGAGGTCGCGGTTGAGGATGTCGGCCGGGTACTTGTGGAAGCCCTTGACGCCGAAGATGCGCGCGGCGGCCTGGATCACGACGTCCTTGTCCCGCACGACCTCCCGCACGAGGCCCTCGTCGGCGAGGTCGCCCTCGACGAGGTCGTAGTCGCGCTCGCGCTCCGTCCTGCCGTAGCGGAAGAAGTTGTCGACGCCGGTGACCTCGTGGCCCGCCTCGACGAGCTTCGGGATCACCCACTGCATCAGCGACCCCTCGGAGCCTGTT
>JADDPY010000686.1:0-1964 GCA_016781635.1 Rubrobacter sp. | reverse complement strand
GTGTTCCCGACGTGCTCCATGATCCCCGCGAGGTCCTTGAACTCCTTGTGCGGGCTCATCAGGACGAGCGCGTCGGCGCCCCTCAAGACGGAAGGGTCCCCGTAGTCTGCGACGTGGGGGTCGTAGCAGCGCACGTCGTAGCCCCGGAAATCGAGCTGCTTTTTGAGCTTGAAGCTCACCGAGTTGCGGGTGTCGTCGTTGTTGGCCTTGAACGCCATCCCGAGGATAGCGACGGTCTCCACCGTCTCGTCCGCCTCGAGCTTGCCGACGATCTGGGCCGCCATCCCCTCATTGATGCGGAAGGAGGTGACGATCAGGTCGTTGAACGGGACCTTCTCGACGAGAAACCAGCCGTCCTTGAACAGGCACGGGCCGCCGACGTTCGGGCCGGGGGTGGGCAGGTTCAGCCTCGGGTAGTCGTCGTTGCACGCGTCGATGATCTTGTTGATGTTCGCCCCGTACAGGTCGGCGATCATGTGGTACTCGTTCGCCAGGGCGAAGCCGACGTACCTCGTCATGTTGGTGATGAGCTTGCCGATCTCCGCCTCGACCGGCCTCATGAAGTGCCGCCGCGCCGGCGAGAACGACTCGAAGAAGCGCCCGATCTTCTCGAAGCTCTCCTCGCTGTACGCGCCGATGATGTGCGGGAGGCGTTTTATCTCGGAGATCGCCTTCCCCTGCAACACCCGCTCGGGGGCGTAGACGAGGCCGAAGCCCTCCCCCTCCCTCATGCCGGTCTTCTTCTCGATGGTCCTCCTCACCCGGTCGGTGGTCCCCGGCGAGACGGTGCTCCTCAGGATGACCTGCTGCCCCTCGCGAAGGTGCGGCGACAGCTCGTCCACGAGGCGCATGAGCCCGGAGAGGATGGGGTTGAAGTTCTCGTCGACCGGGGTGCCGAGGATGATCACGATCACGTCGGCGTCCCGCGCCTCGGCGAGGTCGGTCGTCATCCGAAAGTTCTCCGAGGCCACGCACTTCTCGAGCAGGGCGTCCGCCCCCTCCTCGTGGAAGGGCATCGAGCCCGAGTTGATCTGCTCGACGGCGGCCTCGTTCACGTCTATGCCTATCGTGTCGTTGCCGCTCTCGGCCAAGACCAGGGCCAGGGGCAGCCCGACGTGACCGGCAGCCCCTATTACGGCTGTTTTGAAAGACAAAGGATCTCCTATATCACCGGGCGCCGGTCCCGGGAGTAGCTTGCTTCGGGGTCCTACACAAAACTTAATCTTTACATCCCCGCACGGCGACTTCAAGCAGAGCGGGCGCCGGGCCGCATGCGGGCGAGGAGCCGCGAAAAGGTTTCGCTGTAGGCGTCGATCATGGCGTCCCTGTGCAGGGCCTCGACGTAGCCCCTCCGGGCCCTCTCGCCGGCCTCCTTGCGCCATCCCTCGTCGCGCGCGGCGCGCAAGATGGCGTCCTTCACCCCCTCGGCGTCGCCGTTGGGGACCCGGAGACCTGCGGAGAAGCGCTCCAGAAGCTCGCTCACGTCGCTCTGTGGCCCGACGTAGAGCGCGGGGGAGCCCATCGCGAGGATGCCCAAAACCTTGCTCGGCACCACGAGGCCGGCCCAGCCCTCCCTCATGGTCACGAGCGAGAGGTCGGCGACGCCGAGGCTCTCCCGAAGCCGGTCCTGCGGCTGGTAGGGCCTGAACTGCACCCACCCCGAGGCCCCGTGCGCCCGTACCCACGAGACGACCTCCTCGCGCCGGGGCCCGCCGCCGACAAACACGACCGCGAGCTCGGGGAGCTCCGCCCTCGCCGCGAGCGCCCCCTCCAAAAACGTCTCGAACTCGTGCCCGAGCCCCATGTTGCCGGAGTACAGGACGACGAAACGGTCCTCTAGGCCCCACTCGCGCCGCAAAGCGTTGGGGCCGCGCAAAGGGGCGAGCTCCCCGATCCCCCAGTTGGAGATCTCCGTGACCTTCTCAAGCCTCACGCCCTTGTCGAGCAGCCTCCTCGTCATGTAC
>JADDPY010000141.1 GCA_016781635.1 Rubrobacter sp. | reverse complement strand
CTCATGTAATATATTTCCGCCACATCCTCCAGGCTGCCCGAATGTGTATTGATGAGCCTCTTGCTACACAATACACCCATCGTTCTTTATAATGTTGGCTGCTATTTCCACTTACCTGTACTGACGAATCGTACAGACGGGGCGGGTAGTAGCCAAGTTGGGTCTGTTCAGGAGCCTCACTATGTTCACTTGTGCTATTAAGGGTGAAAATGCGTTGTTACGACAAGTTTCACGTATCGGTACGACAGATACTGATAAAGTGCCCTTATATGATCATCATGAAAGGTCAGCATGACATGGACGACCATCATAAACGGCAATGGATTAGCCGGAAGAATGCTATTGGCCTCATTATTGGCGCCTACCTCATAGGACTGTCTGGAGGGTTGTTTTTGTATCCGTTACTCGGGTATCAAGCACTGCTTGGGTATATCCTTTGCGGGATTGGGCTCATTGTCACAACCTTCTTTGGGATCAGAAATGCGTGGAGGTGATAAACATTTTTGCTACAGTTTGGCCTGTTAGACCTATCAATCTCCGTTGCCTGCCGAGAAGCCGTACTGCAATAATCTGGGCATGTCGGCAATACTCGAACGGGATTAGCGACATATACAGCAAACCTAGGTCTGCTATTGGGGACTCCGCCGAACAAGACGCTCCAGCGGACACTTGAGAACGTGGCAAAAATTGGCAATCCTTTCAAGCACGTCTCGCGTGGGATTACCTGGTGCTGGCCTGGTTGAGTGCCGCTGAGCTCAAGCGTTCGGCGTTTTCGCGCACAAGATCACACGGTCTATAAATATGTGGTACCTGGCATCAATTAATCATATCTTGCCAAAGAAACGACCTTGACGAGGACATCGGTTATACTGGTGTGATCAGTAGGCGTAACGCTCGTGTGACTCAAATGGTCGCAACACGGTTCGCGAGCCCTAGATACGTCTCATTATCGTGAGGGAGTTATGAAGCGATACCATCTGCTGTTGCTCCTGGTTGTGGCAGTTGCGATGGGGGTAAGCAGTATTCGTGCCCTCCAGCAAGGTAACTACGTGGAAGCAGTATTATGGGCATTTCTTGGCATATCGTATATCCCACTGCAACGATATAACGCACGCCGTGGTTCACCACCGGATAGCGTTACCCTCTTTCTCCCCGTAAGCGCCGCTGTCGTCATTCTTCTCATTGCACTGCTCCGTCTCGCCATATATTGAGCGCGAAGTTGCTCGCCTCAAGGCCGAAGCGTTGACACGAGTGGTTGAGGCCGTAGTAGTGATGCTACGGAAACCAACGACACCCTAAGTCTACATCGGGTAAAAGGCTAGGCTGGGGGCAGTAGCAGTGGCGCAGGGGCACGTGTCCAGTGCGCGTGGACCGCGTGGGTGAGAAACGCGAAGAGCGCTCGTCCTTGGCTGGCACACGTTGCCCGCACGCTCAACATCCGTTCGACAAACCGGCAGCCCGCCGCACTGCGCGAACCGAAACTCCCCTTCCGCCACAACACCGCTGGTCGTAATGCGCGTTCGGCGGCATTATTGGTTGGCTCCACGCCCGCGACCCGGCTGAACGTCCATAGCGCATCCCAATGGGTCAGAAGTTCAGTGCTCAAGGCCGCAATCTTCGGCCAGCGTGCCGCCTTCCCCAGCAGCAATTGGTCGTACATCGCCTGGCGCACCGGCAGGAGCGCCTGGTGGACCGCGATCAGGTCGCACCACCCGTTGGTATAGGTATGCCAGACGAAGAACAGCTCGTCCACCAGCCGCAGCATCCCCCGGGCCCAGACCGTCTCGTCGGCGTAGCGTTCGTCGAGCGCAACCAGATTGCGTGCCAGATGGGCCCAACAGAGCTGGCGCTGGCGATCAGGGAGTTGGTTATAGGTGGATAAGCGATCTGACCCGACAATACCACCGTAGTGCGCTCCCAGCAGTGCGTGGAGTGCTGGTCGTCCGCGACTGCGGTGAATGCGGAAACAGGTGGCGTGGGGCGTCGTTGCCGTCCAGAGCCAAGCCCGCTGCCCTTCAGCCGCCCAACTCGTTTCGTCAACGTTCACGACCGGTTGGGCGTGGACGGCTGCCGCAATGGCGGCATCGACCGGTGCCAGTGCGATACTCACGCGTTCACAACTGCGGAGCACGCTTTGGGTGCTGATTGCGACCCCGCACACATCGTCGAGCAAGGCAACGACGTCACGCTCACTCAAGCGATAGCGTCCGCGGAGCACGCTCACCAAGGCGGTGAGCCGTGGCCCAAACGCGCCCGGTGGTGCCTCTGGAGGCAGTTCAGCACTGACGTGTTGCCGGCAGTGCGGACAGCAGACCGTGTGTTGTTGGTACTCGGTAATGTGTGGCGCGATCGGCGGGAGTTCCCAGACCTGCGTGCGTTGAGGGGGCGTGGCCTGGGGGAGATCAGGGAGCAAGGACCTGGTACAGGTCGGACACCGATCTGGCCAGAGGGTGACGATCTCATTGACCTGATCCGGTGGCACGAGCGGGCGGTGGTGACCGGCATGACCAGGCTGGCCACCAGCCTTTCGTCCGTGCAGTGGACGAGGCGGCAGGGGCGGCAGCGAGGGTGGGTCGGACGAGGGCGGCTTGGACGAATTGCGCGAATTCTGCCCAACTTTCGCCTGTAATTCCCGCACCTCCGTTTGTAATTCGCGGATCTGGGCGCTTTGCGTGCGGACAATGTCAAGGAGAGTCTGCATGGCGAGACGGACGGACTCGGGGGTCTGCCGCCAGTCGTCGTCCGAGATACCGAAGAGCACGCGTGGATCATCCTCCATG
>JADDPY010000561.1 GCA_016781635.1 Rubrobacter sp. | reverse complement strand
CGGAGCGGCGGAAGAAGCGATGGAGATCGTCCACGATGCAGGCTTCAGCGCGGATCTAGAGGGTTAGCTCCAGAGGACCCGCCCCGACTTCGAGAGCGGAAGATTTCCGGTCAATAACGGCCCCTAAACGTACTTAGCGCGCTCGTAGGTCCGTAGCCTACGTTCGAGGACCTTTGGGAGGCACTGGATCGCTCAGGGACGGCTCTGGTGCACCTCAAGCGTTCACCCTGCGCGCCATCTCCTCGAAAAGCGCGTCGCATTCTTCCTCCAGCACGCCACCGACGGCCTCGAAGCCGCCAAAAGAGGAGCGTCGGGACACCTCCTCGCAGGGCAGGTCAATCTGGGGTAGCCCTAGGTTCTTGAGCGTCCCTATCGAGGTACCGAAGACGACGCGCGGGATGCCGCTCCACACGATCGCGCCGGAGCACATCGGGCACGGCTCGGCCGTCGTGTACAGGATCGTGCGTCCCCACTCGACACCCGGAGCCCGGGCGAGGCGGATGATGGCGTCCGTCTCCCCGTGGAGGATGGGGCTCTTCTCGGCGTCGTTCAGGCCCTCGGCGAGCACCTCGCCGGTCTCGCCGTCCGCGATGACGCAACCGAACGGAGCATCCGGGTTGCCACGCGCGATCTCCAGCGCTCGGCGCATGTGAGCCTCGTGGTTCACGATGAACCGTTCAGGAGGTGCCGGAAGGCGCCCTCGAGCTCCGGATGGCGGTAGTCGTAGCCCGTCTCTTTTAACCGCGCGGGCTCTACCCGGGCGCTGGGGAGAAGCAACTCGTCGGCGACCTCGCCGAGCATGAGCCTTGCAGCGGGCGCAGGGAGCGGGAAGACCGTCGGACGGTTCAAGACGCGGCCCAAGGCCTTCGTGAACTCGACGTTCGTGGGCGCATCTGGGGCGACGACGTTGACGGGCCCTTCCAGGGTATTGGTCTCGATTGCGTGGATCATGGCGCCGACGACGTCGTCCAGGGTGACCCAGGACCAGTACTGACGACCGCTGCCGATCTTCCCGCCCAGCCCGAGCTTGAAGATGGGCAGCGTCTGCTTGAGAGCCCCGCCCTTCGTGGAGAGCACGATCCCTATGCGCGGGTGCACGACGCGTACCCCTGCCTCCCGCGCGGGTTCCGCCGCCCCCTCCCACTCCACGCAAACCTTCGAGAGAAACAGGTCGCCCGGCGGGCTGGTCTCCCTCAAGAGCTCGTTCCCCCGGTCGCCGTAATACCCGATCGCCGAGGTCGAGACCATGACCCTCGGAGGCGTCCGCAGGCCGGCGATCGCCCCGGCCAGGAGACGCGTCCCTTGCTTCCGGCTATCCAAGATGCGGGCCTTCTTCTCGGCCGTCCAACGCCCTTCGGCGATGCCCTCGCCCGCGAGATGGACGACGGCGTCTATCCCCTCCAGCCCGTCGGCCTCGATCGTCCCGGACGAGGGATCCCAACGAACCGCGTCCCGCCCCCCGCCGCCCGAACGGACGAGACGCACGACGCGATGCCCCCTCTCCTCGAGAGCCCGCACAAGAGCCGTCCCTATAAGCCCGGTAGAACCGCTGACAAGTACGTCCACCCCAGAACCTCCCCCAAAGAAAAACCGGCGCCGCCCCCACATGTTAACGCGTGGGACGTACGCCGGGAAATAGTAAGCCGGAGTCCCGCACTATCAAATGGGGAAAGGGAAAGGAGGAGTTAGCACGAATCCCCGGCTTGACTATGTTCTACACGCACACATGTGCCTTGTCAAGCTGCCGCCGGATTTTCGGGTAGCGTTTGTGTTCTTTCACACCTTTAGCGGACGAAACCGTCTGGAAGCTACCCCGGGCGTGCGGCACCCTAAAATATCACTTATGCGTACATACTCGCACGCGTTGCTTTCACGAACGGTGGCGGAACGGGCCTCCGATCGGGGGCTGGCTGCGCCAGCGGTGCTGGGGGCGGTGATGCCCGACGTGCCGATCGCAGTCGGTGTGGGGTGGCTATTTCTACGCAGAGGCGGTGGCTTCGGGCGCGGGGAGTTCGAGTCGGAGGTGTGCGCCCGGACGGTCTTTCGTGGGCCGGATGCCGCTCTGCACTCCGTCCTCCCCATCGGGACGGCACTCGCGCTCCGTACGATCACCGGCAAGGCGGGAGACATGGATGGGGCGCTCCTCGCGTTCCTGCTCGGCTGGGCCGGGCACGTCGTTACCGACGCGCTCACGCACACAGAGGATGCACGCCCGACGTTCTGGCCCTTCTCGGGGTGGCGCTTCCGAGGCCCGGTTTCCTACTGGGACCGTAGGCACCACGCACGCGCCTTCTCCATGCTCGAACATGCGTCACTGCTGCTCGCGGTTGGGGAGGTTCTGCGTCAGGGTGCCGGGAAGCGTCAGAGGCGGCGCAGGTAAAGGGGCGGCACGGCGTCCACGAGCCAGACGCCGTTACCCGAACGGTAGAACGCTTGGCCCTCGCGGTCCATGCGCCCGGAGTCCACCTCCAGAACTATCGGGCGCCCACGGCGCGCCCCGACCTTGCGAGCCGTCTCGGGGTCCGGCGAGAGGTGGACGTGGTGGCGGCCCATGGGGCTCAGGCCCTCGCGCAGGATGGCGGGCAGCACGACCTCGTTGGTGCCGTGGTAGAGGACGGGCGGGGGAGCGAGGGGCTCCAGCCCCAGGTCTACCGGCACGCTGTGGCCCTGCTCGGCGCGTATTCTGGTCCCCGAAGGGTCGAAGGCGAAGCGCCGCTTGTCGTTGCGCTCCACCACCTCCCAGAGCTCCTCGCGGCTGATGGGGAA
>JADDPY010000649.1 GCA_016781635.1 Rubrobacter sp. | reverse complement strand
GAGGCGGATCTCATCCCACCCCAGGTTCGCGAAGACGTTCTGGGAGACGTCGGTGACCGACTGGCCGGTAACGAGGGCGACGGTGAAGGTCGAATCGACCAGCGGTTTGCCGAACTCAGTCTGGGACGAGAGGTGGTGGTCGAAGTGGATGGGGGCGGTGTTCTGGGTTAAGAGGGTGAACCAGGCGTTGTCGGTGGTGGTGACGGTTCGCCCCAAAGGGTGCTCGTAGACGTCCCCGACCTCGAAATCCTCGAAGAACCTGCCCTTCCAACCCTCTTTCACCGCCACACCATGCTCCTTTCGCTGGTCGAACCGTATTGGGAGGCCTGCAGACCTGCGACATCCCGATTTCAGTAAAATCGCCCTGTTACTTCGACTTGCCCATCTCGACGAGGGTCAAGGCTATTTCGGGGACGTAGGTTACGAGGAAGAGGGCGGCGAGGAGGACTAGCGCGCTCGGAAGGGCGGCCTTCGCGACCTGTATAACCGTCAGGCCCGAGAGGCCGCTCGCGACGAAGAGGTTAAGGCCAAATGGTGGGGTCACCATTCCGATCTCCAGGTTCATCACCATGATGATACCGAGGTGTATCGGATTTACGCCGAGCGTCGTCGCGACCGGGACGAGGATGGGGGCCAGAATCAGGATGGCGCTGGACGTCTCCATAAAGCAGCCCACGACGAGCAGGAACAGGTTGATGGTGAGCAGGAAGCCCCACTTCGGCAGGTCCAGGCCCACGAGCAGGTTCGTGACCTCGTCCGGGATCCGCTCGCTCGTCAGGACGAACGAGAACAGGATGGCGTTCGCGATGATGAACATGATCATAGCGCTCATCCGGGCCGAGTTGACGGTTATGGTCACCAGGTCGCGCGGCCCTATCTCCCTGTACACGAAGAGCGAGACGACGAGCGCGTAGAGCACCGCCATCGCCGCCGCCTCCGTCGGGGTGAAGTAGCCTCCGTAGATTCCGCCGAGGACGAAGAACGGCAGGAAGAGCCCGAGGATAGCGTCCCGAAACGCCTTCACCCGGTCGCGCCCCGTCATCGGCAGCTCCTGGCCCCTGAGGCCCCGCCTGTGGGAGACAAAGATCACGAGCCCCAGCAGGAGGAGCCCGCCTAAGAGTCCCGGCCCGAAGCCCGCGATGAACAGGTCACCGATGTTCTCCTCGGTTGCGATGCCGTAGACGATGAGGGGGATGGAAGGTGGGATCAGTATTCCCAAGGAGCCCGAGGTCGCCACGATCCCGGTTGAGAAGTCTCGCCCGTAGTTCGCCTTTATCATCGCTGGTATCAGGAGCGTGCCGACGGCGACGACTGTCGCCGGGCTAGAGCCAGAGATCGCCGCGAAGAACATGCAGCTTACGACGGCGGTGAGGGCGAGGCCGCCCGGGAAGCGCCCGACCGCCGCATTGGCCGCCTCCGTTAGTCTTCGGCTTATCCCCCCGTAGGTCATCAGGTTCGCCGCGAAGACGAAGAAGGGTATCGCCGTGAGCGTGAAGGTGTTCAGGGCGTTGAAGAGGGAGTCCGGTACCTGGGTCAGCGGGATCGTCGTGTAGTAGAAGAAGTACAAGAACGTCGAGAGCCCGAGCGCCACCGAGATCGGGGTCGTCGTCAGGAGCAGCAGGAAGAAGACGACGAAGAGGACGATCGAGGCCGTGGTCATGGCGACGCCTCCTGCCCGTACTCAGACTCCTCGGCCTCTGGGAAGGTCTCCTCGCCGCGCGCGCTCCGGTAGAGGATCTCCAGGGCCCGCAGCAGCATCAGCGTGAGGCCGAGGGGCAACGCGAGCTCGACTACCCACAAGGGTAGCTTGAGCGCGGGGGTGATCGTCTGGCGCGAGGCCGGCTCCAAGAGAAGTAGCCAGGCGTACGCCCCGATGATCGCGCAATAGAGCACGGTCATGGTCGCGCCGATGACCGCGAGCACGTGCTTGCCGCGCTCCTTGAAGACGTAGGCGAGCACGTCGAAGTTCACGTGCTCGTTGTGGCGCAGCGTAATCACGGCGCCCATAAAGGTGGAGAGGATGATCAGGTAGATCGTCGCCTCCTCCGTCCAGAAGATGGTGTATCCGAAGCCGGCCCGAAGGATCACCTGCGTGATCGCGAGGAGGCTTGCCCCCCCGAGCGCCAACGCCGCGAGGCCGTTCTCGATCCAGGTGAGCACCCGGTCGAAGGAAGACATAAAAGGTTACCTCCCGTACTTATTTAAGGAGGGGGCGACTACCGCCGCCCCCGCCGAACCGTTACTGCTGCTTGGTCTTGATCTCGTCGATCAGGTCCTGCCCGATGACGTCGGCGTACTCGTCCCAGACTTTCGGGACCACGGCGTCCTTGAACGCTTGGCGCTGCTCGGGGGTGAGCTCCGTGATCTCGGTGGTACCCTCGTCTTCTATCTTTTTGCGGTCGCCCTGGTTCTTCTCGGCCGCTATCTCCCTGTTGTAAGCGGTCGCTTCGTCGGCGGCCTCGGTGACGGCCCCTTGCAGGTCCTGGGGCAGCTCGTTGAAGAAGTCGTTGTTGACGGCGAAGACGTAGCCGATGTAACCGTGGTCGGAGACGGTCAGGTGGTCCTGCACGGTGTGCATCTTCTGGGAGAAGATGTTCGAGTAGGGGTTCTCCTGCCCGTCGATGACCCCCTGCTGCAAGGCGTTAAAGACCTCGCCGAAGGCCATCGGCGTCGGGCTGGCCCCGTAGGTTTCCATCTGGCTGCGGAGCACGTCGGAGGGCTGTATGCGCATCTTCAACCCGTTCAGATCTTCCGGGCTCTGCATCTTCTGGTTGG
>JADDPY010000386.1:9776-11362 GCA_016781635.1 Rubrobacter sp. | reverse complement strand
AGGCTGGGCGGCCGATACGCGGAGGGCTCGGGCGGCGTCTATGCGGCCGGTGCCGAAGTAGGGGTCGCGCCCGGCAGGGCCGAGGTCGGTGGTGTTGGAGATTATGCGGTTTTTGATCTGCTCGTTCGACAGGCCCTCGTCGGCGAGGAGCCCGGCGAGGGCGGCGACGTGGGGGGTTGCCATGCTGGTCCCGTTCATGTACCCGTAGCCACCGGGGAGGGTGGAAAGGATGTCGACCCCGGGGGCGGCGACGTCTACCCAGTCGCCCACGGTGGAGAAAGACGCGCGGCCGTCCGAGCGGTTCGTGGCGGCGACGGCGATCACGTTGGAGTAGGCACCGGGATACTGGACGGTGCCGTCTCCGGTGTTGCCCGCGGCGGCGACGACGACGGCGCCCTTGTTCCAGGCGTAGTCCACCGCCCTCTTGAGGACGCTGGAGCGGTCCGGGCCAGTAAGGGAGAGGTTGATGACGTCGGCCCCGTTGTCCGCGGACCAGATGATCCCTTCCGCCACGTCGGAGTCGTAGCCGATCCGGCCCTGCATCGTCTTGGCGACGAGAAGCTCGCAACCGGGGCAGCCGCCCGCGATCCCCTCCCCGTTCCCGGTCTGGGCGGCGGCGATGCCGGCGACGTGCGTGCCGTGCCCGAGGTCGTCGTCGACGGCATCGTCCCCGTTGACGAAGTCTTTCTGAGCGACGATCTTACCGCTCAGGTCTGGGTGACCAGCGGTAATGCCGGAGTCGACCACGGCGAGCCTGATCCCGTCGCCGCGGGACGCATCCCAGGCCGAGCGGAGGCCGGTCTTCTTGAGGCCCCACTGGTCCGGGAGCCGCGGATCCCCGGGCGAGTACGAGGCCTCGCGCGCGTGATCGTACTCGACCGTCGCGACCCCGGGCTCCTCCTCGAGCTTCTCCTTGACGCGGCGGAGGTCTTCGGGAGAATCCCCGGCCGACGTCTCCTCCGCCCCGGGCAAGGAGACTACCTCGGCACCGACTGCCTCGATCTCCCCCTCGGCCTCGACCTTCGTCGTCCCGACGGCACCGTCCTTGGCCTCCTCGGCCGCCCCCTTCTCGTAGGTGACGACCAAACGGCCCGTCGTACCAACATTAGCCGAAGTTTCTTCCTCCTCCGGAGCCTGCCCCCAGGCCCAGGAGGTTTGTAAGCTCAAGATAAGCAAGAATGCGCCGAGGAGAGCCCCCAACACCACGCATAGCTGCCTCGACGATGCCATCACGCCGTTCCCCCTCCTGTGCACCCACACAAGTTTCGTCCCATGCAACATTGTTGGACGATTAGACATCCAACTTTAACAGGCCGTCTTCTCCGCAGCCAACTTTGACGGAGGCGGCATGCCGCCAAGACCATCGCCGGGGGATCGGCGGTCGTCGACTCGTGTCAAGCGATGGGGCAAGGAAGGGGTGCGAGGGCACGAAGCCAGTCTCGCCGG
This sequence comes from Rubrobacter sp., assembly GCA_016781635.1. GTDB lineage: Bacteria > Actinomycetota > Rubrobacteria > Rubrobacterales > Rubrobacteraceae > Rubrobacter_F. Next base: position 9,916 of record JADDPY010000386.1, on the reverse strand, counting down.
ACCGCTAGGGACCGCGCGCCGGCCATCGGTGGGCTCGGGGCGCGGTCCCGTATCGCGGGGACGGGGCTTATGCCCTCCCGGAGGCGTAGTGCTCGTTGAGGTACTCGACGATGGCGTCGGACTCGGCCATCATCACGCCG
>JADDPY010000386.1:0-9681 GCA_016781635.1 Rubrobacter sp. | reverse complement strand
CCAGCTCAGGCCAAGCTCGCTCAGCCGCGCCCGGACCTTGCCGCTGTAGGGGCAACTCTCCTTCTGGTAAAGCTCCAACATGGTTTGCTCCTTCTTCTCGGTCCCCCCAAACCTATCACGCCGTCTCTCCTGTGGGCAGGTCGGGACACGCGATGAGCCGCAGAGAGTTCTGGTTTGTGGAACTATGCTGCTACTCGATGACGGCCGAAGCGACGCTCGGAAACCTCAACGGCACAGTAGTTACGGATAATCAAAATAAAATAAAACAAAGAAAAATTAGGAAATGGATAAGAGAAGGTACAATGCGGCGAAGATAGTTACGAACGCGTCTGGAGACGCCGGGACGGAGGAAGATTGGAGCGAACGCCGGAAACGGAGTTGCTCGGGGCGGAGGACGTCGCCGGGCTGATGGGGGTCAAAGAGTCGACGGTGTGGCGCTGGTGTCGTGAGGGGAAGCTGCCGTGCCTGAAGGCCGGCAAACACTGGCGGGTGAGGCGGACGGCCCTGGAGGATTTTTTGAAGAAGAGCGAGCGCCCGCAGACGCTCGTAGGGCAGTTGAGCTCGTTTCTGCGGGTCCCGGATAACGTGCTCGCCATCGCCCAGAACCGCGACATCCTGCACCGCCTCGACGCCTCCTTCTTCCGCGTCGGCGAGGCGCACGATGGGTTGCTGGTGAAGTTCTACGGCGGCGAGGACAAGTCCGAGGACGAGTTGGTCTCCCGATTCGAGGCCAACGGCCTGGAGGCCGGCCGCCTGCGGCGGGAGGGGCGCCTGTTGATGAGGTCCGAAGAGGTCCCCGTAGGAGGACGGGGCGACCAGCTCGTCCGGATCGTCGAAGAAGAGGCCGGCGGGGGGCGCGCCGTGTGGTCCTCCTTCGACTGGGCCGTGGACATCGAATTGGACGCGGCTCTGGAGCAGCAGGAGAGGCTCGCCGAGCTTGTCGACGCCCGGCAACTCGTGGTCAAGACGGCCGCGATCGAAGAGGCGATCGAGGAGTGGTCGGCGGCGGCGCTCGTGCGGGCCCAGTCTTCGCACTCGGGCACCATCCTGGCCTCCGCGGGCGGATTGTGGCTCTCTCGCGGAACGCGGATGCCGTCCTTCTAAGGAGATTCCGAGACGAAACACCTGCCGGAGCTTCGAGGGCCGGCGGCGCAACGGTCCTTTTCCCACGAGCAGCGGGCCGGCGATCCTTGCCTCCGCCGGCGCTCCCCTCCTGGGCTCCGACACCGTGGACCTCGTGCTGCTGTAGCTCAAGGGGTGGCCTTCCTCGCCACGGCGTCGTGGGGCGACTTGCTCGAGCGTGTCCCCCGCGATACTTCGCCCGATCAGGGGCCGCGTTGGCCAACCGGGTTTTCTTTACGCGCGATCGTTTTTCTCCTTTTGCGTGGTGAAGCGTGAAGCGCTCCTGATGACCTGGTGGGCGTTTCGGTCGGGCTTTAGACTGTTATGGGCAAGGCCTTCTCTACCTACATCCGCCGACAGCATCGTAGAATGCACGGAGATGAGCGGGTCGATTTCAAGGTTTCGTGGCGCCCGGCGCATACCGGAGCGCCCGGTCGGGGGCGGCGCTTGAGCGTGGTCGGGAGGATCGCGCGCATCACGATAGCGCTCGGGATCTCGGCGGTCCTCTGCGTCTTCGCGGTGCTGGCTATCGGCCCGCGCCACCTCGGGGACGGGTTGAGCGCCGAGGACGTGCGCTGCCCGGAGGGTTTGGACGACACCGGCATCTCTCTCGGCCGGTTTTTCGGCGAGAAGGACGAGGAGCCCGTGAGCGGCGAGGTGAGGGCGCTTCTGGAGGACCCGAACTTCGGGGCCTCCCCGGCGGCGGTCGAGGACCTACGGGCCGGGATCGTGGACGAGCGCATCGTCGGGGCGCTCAGAGCCATAACGGAGGAGCATAGAATCTGCGTCGACGCCTTCAAGGAGGGCCACTACTTCCTGCCCGGCGTCGAGGACGGGCCGTTCATCCCCGACGGCTACGGCGAGGCCGGCGGGCTGCCGAATACCCATTATCACGGCCGGGCCGCGGACATCTGGGACGTCGACGGCAAGCCCGTCGAGGGCAACGGTGGCGATCCCGACGTGCGGGACGTCGGCTGGATCCTCGCTGGCCTCCAGAGGGACGAGCGCCCCGACCAGATCATCGGCCCCCCGGGCTGGACCGAAGCCCTCGACCGCTCCCCCGAGGAGGGTTGGATCCTCGAAAAAGACCAGACCGAGCTCCACAAAGATCACATCCACATGGGCTTCAGAGAAGAGAACGGCACGAAAAACCAGAAGTAGGCGCGTAGCCAACCCCAGCAGGCCACCCGCTGGTCGAGCCTCTAGCGCGATGCGCGCGAAGGGGAGGGGCGCATAAGCGCCCCTCCCCGGGTCCAGCCCCTCGATGGTTCCCTAGTACACGAACCGCTCGCATCCGACGAAGTGGTCGTAGGAGAGGTCGGGTCCCTTCTTCACGGTGTCGATACCGGAGCCGCAGTCCACGTAGTCGTATCCGTAGTCGCCCGCCGAGTAGATCGTGTCGTCGCCCGGACCCCCGTAGAGGGCGTCGTCGCCGGCGTCGCCCCAGAGGATGTCGTGGCACGAGCCGCCGTGGACGGAGCGTTCCTCGGCCCGGTCGTCGCCGGGGCCGCCGCGGATCTGGTCGTTGCCCGCCCCGCCGTAGAGGCCGTCGTCCCCGTACTCGCCGAAGAGCTTGTCGTCGCCGCCGTAGCCCAAGATGGCGTCGTGACCGCCGCGGCCGTACAGTACGTCGGCGCCGGAGGTGCCCTTCATGTAATCGTCGCCCGTCGTGCCGTAGAGCGTCGCCGCCAGCGCTGCCGTCGCCGAGAGCGCCATCATCAGGGCCATCGCCACCATGATCTTTGTCGTCCGCCTCATCCCTCTTCTCCCTTCTCGTTTTCGCTGCCGATAGAACTCTCGCAGCCAGGCCCCGGAAGCACATCGTGCAAGGGGAGGGTCTCAAGCGACCGAAGGTAGGAGCGTGATGGACCGGAAGGTTGATTGATGCATAATTGCGGAGACTTTGCTTTCGTCCCCGGTAGGGGAGGGTTATGCGCCACCACCTGCCGCCTCGAACATGCACAGGGGTGTGAACCTTGCGGGCGGATCTTCACTGAGGAGTAACTACGTGCCCCGTTCGTGACATCGGCGTGGCTGGAGGGGGCGTCTCGGTCGAGGTTCGCGGGCGGGGAGAAAGCGGCCGGCCGCCGGTACAACCCGGCGGCCGTTGATCCTCGAAGGCTTACCGTGCGGGACGCGTGGTCTAGGCCGCCTCTTCCATCTCTTCGGAGTAGGCGCCGGAGCGGGCGGCGCCGTTCATCTTCAGGCGGTGGTAGAAGGCCTTCTGGGCGGCTTCGACGTTGCCCGCGTCGCCCTTCCAGGTCTTCATCGGGAGGTCCTGCAGCGCCCGGGCGTAGGAGAACGAGAGCTCATACGGGAGGTTGGGGTAGAGCCTGTTCATGGCGTTGAGGTGGGCGGTTGCCTGCTTGTCGCTCTGGCCGCCGGAGAGAAAGACGACGCCGGGGACGGCGGCGGGTACGCTCCTGAGGAGGCATTCGACGGTGCGGCGAGCGACCTCCTCGACCGGTGCCTGCTCCGAGGCGTCCTTGCCCGAGATGACCATGTTCGGCTTGAGCAGCATCCCCTTGAGGTCGACGCCGGCCCCGAAGATCTGGGCGAACGTCGCCCTGAGCGTCCTCTCCGTCACCTCATCGCATTGCTCGATGGAGTGGTCCCCGTCTATAAGCACCTCGGGCTCGACGATGGGGACGATGTCCTGCTCCTGGCAGGCGGCGGCGTACCTCGCGAGCACGAAGGCGTTGGCGTCGATGCAGCTCTGCGTCGGGATGCCGTCGCCGATGGTGATGACCGCCCGCCACTTGGCGAACCTGGCGCCCATCTCCCTGTACTCCCCGAGCCTCTCGCGCAGCCCGTCCAGGCCCTCGGTGAGCTTCTCGCCGGGGGAGAGGGCCATGTCCTTGGCGCCGCCGTCGACTTTGATACCGGGGATGACGCCCTGATCCTTGAGGATTTCGGGCAAGAGCCGCCCATCCGAAGCCTTCTGGCGGATGGTCTCGTCAAAGAGGATCACGCCCGCTAGATAGTCGCTTATGCCCGGCGTCGTGAAGAGCAACTCCCTGTAGTCTCTGCGACTCTCCTCGCTCGCTTCGACCCCGACCGCCTGGAAGCGCTTCCCGATGGTCCCGAAGCTCTCGTCTGCGGCCAGAATACCCTTCCCCTCGGGGACGAGGGAACGGGCGGTCTTCTCCAACTCCTGTATGTTCATGGCTCTCCTTTCTTCTTTCTTCGTCCCACTTACCTTACGGGGAAGAATAACAAAGGCCCCGGGGACGAAACCCCGGAGCCTCCTATCTCTATTCTCTTACCGAACCCCCGACTCAGGTCTTGACGAGCTCCCGATCCCGCCTTTTCGTCGCCCCGGTTTTCTCGTCGCGCCCGGTCTTCTCGCCCGACGTCTGCCGCTCGCGAGACTCCTCGCGCTTCCTGCGGGCTTCCTGCTCGGCCCTATAATCCCTGCTCGTGTAGCACATACCGGAAAGTCGCCTCCTCCGGATCGCTTGTAGTATTGGTTGCAGCGTACCCGGTCCGTGGCTGCTCAAACCCCCGGTAGAAACCCTTATCCAACTTCAATCCGTCCGCGCCGTCGAGTGTGTGTGCTACCCGCTCGCCGCGGCTCGCCTGAGCACGTCTGGTTCCGGGATGCGGATAAGGCGATCTTGCACCTCCACGGCCCCGATCCTGCGAAGCAGGGCGAAGGCTCGCGTGACGGCCTCACGTTCGGCCCCGATCATGGTGCCCAACTGCCGGTGGGTGTAGCGGGTCGTGATCTTGTAGCCCTGTCGAGTGACGATGCCCTCGGACTCGACCAGCCGCAGGAGGAGGCTCGCCAGCCGCGCCGGGATCTCCTTCTGGACCAGGTCTGTCGCCCGGTCTTCGCTCAAGGATAACCGCTCGTCCACGAGGTCCGCCCACCTCAGGCCGACCTCGGGCCTCCGCTTCACGAGGCGCTCCATGTCCTTCTTGCCCAGGGTCGAAACGACCGACGCCACCATGGCCTGCGCGTACGCCCCCTGCGCTCGTTCACCGGTGCCGAGCCTACCGAAGACCGTTCCCTCCCTCAGCACTTCGAGGGTGACCTCCCGCCCGCGCGAGTCCGTCCGGTAGGTCCGCACCTGCCCCTCCTCCAGCACGAAAACTTTCTTGCTGGCAGTCTCCGGCTCGAAGATGGTCTCCCCGGCCCCGTATCGGGCAGGCCTGCACACACGGGTAAGATCCAGCAACTCCTCGTGGGGAAGCGTCTCGAAGACGTCCACCTCCGAGAGGAGCCGCATGCGCTTGTTCTCTGCCAGCACGGCCACGGTGCGATCTCTTTCCATCGCCCCTCCTCGCCGGTGAAGTTCAACTTATGATACCCGATCTGGAATACCTACCCCGAAGAGCGCCGGTCGTCCACCGGGCTCGCAGCGGATGGGCTAACGTCCGGCCCTCCCGATGGTTTCGAGGTCTCGGGGCTAGGAGCGAAGACCGCGTAATGCCCGCCGCCCGTGCTTTTCGACCGGTACAGTGCCAGCTCCGCGGAGCGCATCAGGTCGCGGGGGCGGGAGGTCCCGGGTGTGGCGCTCAGGGCGATGCCGATGTTCGCCCTGACGGGTATTTCGCCCTCTACTGATGCGAAGGGCCTTCGCAGCCCCTCCAGGACGCTCTCGGCGGCTCGCCCCGCGTCTTCGGCTCCGGCTATGCCTTCGAGCAGGATCACGAACGCGGCCCCCCCGGCGCGCCCGACGCTAACCTCCTCCCCCAGGTGCCACTCCAGACGCTTGGCCACGGCGGCGAGCAGGCGGTCACCCTCGTCGCGCCCGAAGGATTGGTTGATGGCTCCGAAGTTCTCCAGCTCCAAAAAGAGCACCGCGGCGACGCGTTCCACACCGTGCGGCGCGCGGGAGAGGGCCTCCCGCAGGCAATCCGCGAACAATGCGCGGTTGGGTAAGCTCGTTAAGGGGTCGTGCAGGGCCTCGTGCGCCAGCCGCGCCTCGGCCAACTTCCGTTCGGTAACGTCGTCCTGGACGCCCACGAAGTGGGTAACGCGCCCTGCCTCGTCGCGCACCGGGGAGATGCTCAGTTCCTGCCAGAAGAGGGTGCCGTCCTTGCGGTAGTTGCGCACGACCACCCGGCAATCCCGCTCCTCCCGGAGGGCGGCACGTATCTCATCCAGGGCCGACTGGTCTCTGTCGGGGCCCTGAAGAAACCGGCAGTTGCGCCCGACCACCTCCGTTGCGCTGTAGCCGGTGATGCGCTCGAAGGCGGGGTTGATGTAGACGATAGGATTGTCCGGAAGCCGCGGGTCGGTGACGACGATGCCGTTCCTCGTCGCCTCTATGGCTCGGCCGAGCACGCTGGCCCAATCGTTCATTTGTGGCACAGCCTCCTGGAGAGTCGTGCGTGTTGTAACGCTGTTGAAGTACCCAGGCTCGCTCCCTCGCAAGCCTCGGCAAGCGCGGGTAGGCCCGAGGTTGAAATTCGTGGCGGCCTTTGAGGGACCGAATATAAGTAGAGACGGCCGGGTCAGCGCCGGATCTACCTCCGGCTCCTCGTCCGGCGTGGCAGGGAAGCGGACCTCTGAAACGTTATGGCTTTGTACGGTTGTTGACGCACGGCAAGATCTACGCCTCCTACACCACCTCCGGCACGCTGAGCCTCACGCGGCAAACTGGGAGCGTTGTATTTGGCGGCTTCCAACGATCAGCCGCAGCAAGACGGGCGCAGCGTGAGGGGAAAGCTTCGGGCTGCGTCGGTTCACAGGATGGCGTGTGCGCGTACGCGGTCTGAGGGACCGAAAGCCGCCGTGGTGCCTACCTGATGGCCGAAAACTATAACCGGCTGCGCCCAGCCGTGTTATACGTTGGAACAACTGAAACGATACGCGGGAGCCCCGGAGGAGCGCATGCCTAACCGGTTGGAGAACGAGACTAGCCCTTATCTCCTACAGCACAAGGACAACCCCGTGGACTGGTACCCGTGGGGGGATGAAGCTTTCGAGAAGGCGCGGGCGGAGGACAAGCCCGTGCTCCTCAGCGTCGGATATTCGGCGTGCCACTGGTGCCACGTGATGGAGCGGGAGTCCTTCGAGAACGAGGAGACGGCGAAGCTCATGAACCAGGGCTTCGTCAGCATAAAGGTCGACCGCGAGGAGCGGCCCGACGTCGACTCCATCTACATGGCCGCAACCCAGGCGATGACGCGCCACGGCGGCTGGCCGATGACGGTCTTTATGACGCCTGACGGGGCACCGTTCTACGCCGGCACCTACTTCCCGCCCGTGCCGAGCCGCGGGATGCCGGCCTTCGGGCAGATCCTCGAAAGCCTCTCGGATGCCTACAAGAACCGCCGCGACGAGGTTCTGAAGAGCGCCGAGGGAGTGCGCGAATACCTCCAGTCGGCGAACAATGTCTCCATCCCGCAGACCGGGCTCTCGGAGAAGTTGCTAGACGATGCGGCGAACGCGCTCGTGGGGCAGGTGGATAACCGCTTCGGCGGCTTCGGCGGGGCGCCGAAGTTCCCCCAGACGATGAACCTGGAGGTGCTGCTTCGTCACCACGCGAGGACCGAGGATCGGGCGACCCTCTCGGGAATCGAGCTGACCCTCAGGAGCATGGCGAACGGCGGCATCTACGACCAACTCGGCGGCGGCTTCGCCCGCTACTCCGTCGACGAGTACTGGCTCGTCCCGCACTTCGAGAAGATGCTCTACGACAACGCCCTGCTCGCGCGGCTGTATCTCGAAGCTTACGAGGCCACGGGTGACGAGTTCTACCGAAGGATCGCCGCGGAGACCCTCGATTACCTCCTGCGCGACATGACCTCCCCCGAGGGGGGCTTCTACTCGGCGGAGGACGCGGACTCCGAGGGCGAGGAGGGCAAGTTCTACGTCTGGACGCCCGGGGAGATCGAGGCGGCGCTCGAGCCCGAGGAGGCGAGGCTCGCCCTACGCTTCTGGGACGTCACCGAAAGAGGCAACTTCGAGGGGACGAACATCCTCAACGTCCCCCGCCCGCCCGAGGCGGTCGCCCGGGAGTTTGAACTTTCGCCGGAGGATCTCGGGGAGCGCATAGAAGGCATCAAGGCGAAGCTCTACGCGGTCCGGGAGAACCGGGTGCGCCCCGGGCGCGACGACAAGGTCCTGGCCGCCTGGAACGGGCTGGCGCTGCGCGCCTTCGCGCTCGCCGCCCGCGTCCTGCCCGAGCGCGAGGACTATCGTGAGGCGGCCCGAAAGAACGCCGGGTTCCTGCTGGAGAAGATGAAGGAAGATGGGCGGCTCCACCGCTCGTTCAAGGACGGTAGGGCCCGGTTCAACGGGTACCTGGAGGACTACGCCTGCGTGGCCGACGGCCTCGTCTCGCTCTACGAGGCGACCTTCGAGAGGCGTTGGATCGAGGAGGCCCGAACCCTCGCCGACGCGATGCTGGAGCTTTTCTGGGACGTGGACAAGGGCGTTTTCTACGACACCCCCTCCGATCACGAGGAGCTCGTTACTCGCCCGCGCGACGTCTACGACAGCGCGGCCCCCTCGGGCAACTCGGTCGCCGTGGAAGTGCTCCTCAGGCTCTCCGTCGTCCTGGAGCGGGAGGATTACCGGGAGCGGGCCGGGGCCATCCTCGAAAACCTGAGCGGCGGGATGGCCCAGATCCCGAGTGCCTTCGGGCGGCTACTCTCAGCGCTCGACCTCTACCTTTCACAGCCGTACGAAGTCGCCATCGTCGGTGAGCCCGGCGCCCCGGACACCCGGGCGCTCGCGGAGGCCGCATTCTCCGGATACGTCCCGAACAAGGTAGTCGTGGGAGCCTCCGAGGGGGACGAGGCCGCGGTGGAGCTGATACCGCTCCTCGCCGAGCGTCCAACGAGGGGCGGCAAGGCGACGGCATACGTCTGCGTCAACCACGCCTGCCAGATGCCGGCGACGGATCCGGAGGAAGTAAAGAGGCAGCTCGGCATATCCTAGCCAGCCCCTAACGGGACTCGTGTTCCGCCGGGCCCGTTTTTGCGTAGCGCCGCTCGACCGCAAGGTCTGGATTGTCAGGCTCCCCTAGCGACCTTGCGGATCGCCGCTCCGGCAGCACGCGCGACCACGGACGGGTGGCGCCTGAGGAGTACGCCCGCGTCCCTGCTTCCGGCCAGACACTCGATCAGCGTACGGCGTAGCCGATCATCCGAAGGGCAGTACTCGAAAACGGGCTCCATGAGGTCGAGGCGGGGGAGGTGGTTGACGAGCGAGACGAGCGCTTGAGTCGTGGGCTGGCTGAGTGAATGTAGGCCTTTGATCTGCCGCGCGTAGCCCGAGAGCAAGGCGGCAGAAAAGTCACGCCGGCGGTGAGCCTCGTACGCCCGGCCTCCAGCGCGAAGCCTATGCCCTCGCCGCTTACGGCGTGACTCGTCGCCCGCATCCCCGCGACCGTCTGGGCTAGCATGCCGTCCCCTCAGACCCTGTCGCGCGGGAGACGGTCTTTCTCGATCATCAACACCCGGAGGCCCAGCTTTGCGGCGTAGTACGCGGTCCCCATCCCGCCCGGCCCCGCTCCGACCACCACGAGATCGAACCCGTTCTCGCCGTTGTGCACCCCATCACCCGCTTCTCTCGAAAATCGAACCTGTGGGACCACTATC
>JADDPY010000159.1 GCA_016781635.1 Rubrobacter sp. | reverse complement strand
CGATCTCGTAGCCGGGACCGATGATGCAGTCCTCCAGGTACGCTCCGCGGCCCACCACCGCGCCGGGGAGCAGCACGCTACCCTTCACCGTCGCACCGCCCCCCACCTGGCAGCGGCGCCCGATCGTGACGCCCCCCGAGAAGCTGGCGCCGGGCCCGACCTGCGCCTCGGTCCCCACAAAGGCCGGGCCCTCCATGTGCCCGTAGGCGGACGGGTGGATCCTCGCCTTCTCCCCCACCCAGAGGTCCTTGCCCCATCGCTCGGCGTCGATGTCGACCTTTACCAGGCCCGCGAGCACGTCGCGCTGGGCCTGCTTGTAGGCTGAGAGGGTGCCTATGTCCGACCAGTAGAAGCCGCCCACGTCATAGCCCACGACCCTCTCGCCGGCCGCGAGCAGCGCAGGGAAAAGGTCCTTGGCGAAGTCGAAGAAGGCGCTCTCGGGCACATGGTCCAGAACGCGAGGCTCGAAGACGTAGATGCCGGTATTGGCGAGGTTGCTTATGGCCTCCGAGGGGGAGGGCTTCTCCTGGAATCCGACGACCCGCTTCTCCACGTCGAGCACCGCTACGCCGTACTCTGTGGTGTCCTCGACCGGGGTGAGGGCGAGGGTAGCCGTGGCCCCCTTCTCCTTGTGGAAGGCGATGACCTCTCGCACGTCCACGTCCGTGAGGGCATCGCCCATGACTACGACGAAGGTGTCGTCGAAGCCGGCCGTACCCGCCGCGTTCTTGACGCCGCCTGCCGTGCCCATGAGCCTCTCCTCGCGGTGGAAGCGCACGCCCATGCCCCCGACCTCGGTCTTATGGCCGTAGTGACCAAGGATGGCGTCAGCGAGATAGTGAGCGTTAACGTGCGTTTCCTCCACGCCCGTGTGGGCCAGAAGCTCGAAGATGTGCTGGATCATGGGCTTGTCCGCCACTGGGGCCATGGGCTTGGGGATCACGCCCGTCAAGGGGAAGAGCCTCGTCCCCTTGCCCGCTGCCAAAACCATTGCTTTCATCTGATGCAACCTTTCTTTTCTTTGTTCGTTTACCGTGTGTTTAACCTAATCGGCGAGGGAGGGGTCTATGGTGGTCTTCTCCCACTCCACGACCTCCTCGCCGGCGTAGAGGTTGCTCATCGAGCCGTCCATGACGGCCGTAGCGAACCACGCCATGTTCTGGTTGTAGTAGTCGTCGGGGTCCTCGCCCCAGTAGGCGCCGCGTCCTTGCGCGTCGCCAGGGTTGTAGGAACCGAGGATCTTCTCGGCGAAGACCCTGTGGGCCACCGCCGGATCGCCGCCGACGAGCAGGCCGGGCAGGACCCCCGCGTAGGCCGAGGTCGCCTCGTAGTCGACGGTGGGCTCGCCGCCAAGGTCGTAGGAGGCGGCGAGCCTCCCTTCGTCCTCTATCTGGCGGCGCGGCAGGTTGAGACCTTCCATGACCTTTAGGGCACGCTCGTCCCCGAACCACAGGTAGTCGAGGCTCATGCGCCACGGGACGCGGGTCGCGTCGAAGGAGAACTCGTCCGTTGGCAACCCTTCCAGCTCCGCCGCTTCGGTCGCCCCGGTCTCGGGGTCGATGGCGAGCCAGTTCGGGACGACACCGGCCTCGCCGCCGAGCGCGGGGTTGGCCTGCGCATCCTGCAAGATCTCGTAGGAGGAGTCGACCAGGGCGTCCCAGTCGTGGGAGGGGTCGGCGTCGGCGAAGATTTTGTACGCGTAGGGCGAGAGGTAGGACGGGTTGGCGACGGGCCGGGCGGTCGTGCCCTCTCCCCTTGCCCAGTCGCCGGCGACGAGGATCCGGTCGTAGCCCGCGACGGTGGAGACCGTCTCCTCATCCCAGACATCGTCGAGTATCTTCAGGGCCTCCTGCTTGTACGCGGGATCCTCAAACTTTTCGGCGGCGAAAAGGAGGGCGAGGGCGGCGTCGGTGTCGGCGTCGGTGGCGGTGCCGAAGTTGGTGACGCCCTGCGCACCGTTCCCCTTCTCCCCGTAATTCCACGCGAGGAGGGAGTTGTCGCCGGGCTCCTGGAGGTTCTCCTGCGCCCAGCCCCAGATCTCATCAAAGGCCGCCTCGTCGTCCACGTAAACGGCCCGGAGCATCGCGTAGGCCTGACCCTCGGAGGTAGTGGCGCCCGACTTGGGGTCGATCACCCGGCCGTCCCGGATGAAGCGCCCCTCGTAGCTCTCCCACGTGTTTTGGAGCATGGGGTCGTCGGCGGCCGGCGTCTGGTGGAGGTTGCGCACCCTGAGGAGCTCCATGCGCCAGTCGCCCGACCGAAAGGTCTTTATGCGGTCGGAGTTTTTGCGGGCGTCCTCGACCAGGGGCAGGCCGTTTGTGCCGCCGGCCTCCTCGGGGTTCCCGTCTATCCAGGATGATTTTTCGCCTTCCTGGGCGCCGTAGAGCATGTAGTCCACGTCGCCGGGCGTCTTGAGCACGTTGCCGTATATGGCGGGGTCCTGCAGGGCGGTCAGGGCGGAGTGGGCGTTGCGGAAGGGCTCGTCTCCCACCAGGGCCTCGTCGCGCAGATCGGCCCAGGGGTAGGGGTCCATGAGGATGGCGCTCTCGTTGGGGAGGCTGTTCGCCACGAAGCGCGCCGCCTCGGTCTGGGCCGGGGTCCTCTCGGCGCTGAAGTTGACGCTGTTGGCGGGCACGGCGCCGAGGCCCAGCACCACGGCGAGCCCGAGCACCGCTAGCGCCGCCGGGTACCCGAGGCTACGATCGGAGAGGTCCCGCAAGCGGGGCAACCGCCCCGTGAGGGCGCCCGTCAACCGGCCGACGGCGTTTATCGCATGCCCGGCGAGAAGGCCGAGCGAGACCGCCAGGATCGGCAGGAGGGGTACCACGTAGAAGAAGCGCACGAGGCCACCGAAGGCGAGAAAGAAGAGAAACGGAACGGTGAGCAGCGGCATCCCGAAGTAGAGCTTATCCCTGCGCCAGAACAGCAGGCCCAGGCCGACGGCGGCGAGGCCGCCGACGATAAGGAAGGCGTCTATGTTTATCCACTGTCCGAAGAACGTGCGGAAGCCGCTCTCGGGGGAGAAGGGCGAACCGCCCTCGCGGGCGGCATAGCCGCGGTAGGTTTCGAGCATGCTGACGTGCGGCTCGTCGGAGCTCCAAAGGACGCCCGGTGGCAGGAACTCGTCCTTTAGGAGCGCGAGTATCACGAACAAGGAGGTCACGGAAGCCACGGCCGCGCCCCAGATACCGAACGCAAAGCGCCGGTTAGCGGGATGCGAGAGGGCGAAGGCGAGGTAGAGCATCCCCGGCACGAAGGCCACGACGACCTCCTTCGACCAGAAGGCCAGGGAGAGGGCGAACGCGGAGAGCGCCAGGCGCCACAAGCGCCCGTGAGAGGTAACGAGCGCGTAAATCGAGACCAGGAGCCACAGCGCGGCGAAATTGTCCAGCCAGACCTGCCGGTGCAGGGTAACGCCCAAAGGGGAGACGGCAAAGACCACGGCCCCGAAGAGTCCGGCCGCGATGCGGCCCGTCGCATGACGCACGATCAGGTACACCAGGAGCGCCGAGAGGATCGCCACGAACAGCATCAGGACGCGGCCGGTGTTCACGGAGGTGCCGAACCGGAGGAATCCCCCGACCAGCTCCGCGAAGGCGCCGACCTGGAACCAGGAGAGCAGGGTGTGGTCGTACGTGTAGGTGTAGAAGTAGAGCTTGCCCTGCTCGAACATGGCCCACGCCGAGCCCATGTAGGTCCCCTCATCGAGCTCGTACTGGGGGAACCGGAACATGTTGTTGCCGGTGAAGAAGGCGGTTACCAACAGAACGGCGACCATCGCCAGGCGATCGGCCCATGCCGAGGGACTGCCCCTCCCCATACGGCGGAGCTTCTCCCCGAGCCCGGTCCTGCCGGATTCCCGACGGTCCGTCCCCTTCTTGTTGCGTCTTTGCAGCGTCCGTGCCATCGCTATAAAACCCTCTCGAAGTCGTTCGTGGTCCTGGGGCGAGTTACGCCGGGAGGACCCCGGGCTCACCCCTCAACAGCTCCCCGGCGCGCTCGTTGAGCCAGTCGAGGTCCTCGATTTGCAGCATCTTTTCCTTGCTGGAGAGGCTGACCACGGCGACCGTGTCGCCGTCCCTATCGACGGGCACGACGATGGAGGAGACGAGGTCCGGCTGGTTGAGCCGTTCGCGCAACTCGTCGGGCACCTCCTGGCCGTCTATGAGCAGCCTGCTCCTGTTCTGAACCGCCCACCCGGCGACCCCTTTGCCCACACGGACCGGGCCGAAATCCACCGCGCCCTGCGGCAGACCCCGACCGGCCTTTATAGAGAGAGTCTTCTTCTCCGGATCGAGGACCATAACGCTGCCCCGCCTCGCGCCGAAGCGGGCCTCCGCCTCGTCGAACAGGGCGTCGAAGTTGGCAGCGGAAGCGAAAGCTGTGCCGGCATTCGCGCTATTCGCGGTCGCACCATTCGTGGTCGTACCGCTCGCGGTCACGAAGTCGGCGGCCTTACCGCTCGCGCTTCGCGCGACAGTCTTGGGCTCGGCGGGGGTACGGTGGACGCCGGAGTGGGCGGTCTTCTCCCAGTCGGTCGCGCCCTTGAACTCCCGGAAGACGGCGCGCAGGGCGCTGATGCTCAGCAGAAACTGGTAGGGCAGGAAGCCCAGGGCGTACCTCGCGACGTCGCGCGCCTTCAGGCGGAACCCGTACGCCTTCGTGAAGTCCTGAAGGCCGATCAGGCCAACAAGGAGTTGAAAGAAGATCGCGTACAGGGGCAGAAGCGAGATTATCGCCACGCCCACGGGGACCTCGAGGTAGATGATCATGATGACCGCCGGGATCCAGAGCGCCCCGGCGGCGGCCTGGAAGTACGGGTAGGTCATCGAGTAGGCGGCGAGCAGGCGCTGCCCACGGGTGGGCAGCTTCTTCCAATCACCCTTGCGGAAGACCTGAAAGAAGCCCTGGCACCAGCGCGTGCGCTGCTTGACGAAGCCACCGACGCTGTCCGGCGTCTCCTCGCGGGTGGCGTGCTCGGCGTCGTAGGTGACGAGGATCTTCTCGCCCAGGACGCTCAGGCGTATGCCGAGGTCCGCGTCCTCCGTCAGGCACGCCTCGTCCCAGCCGCCCACCTTCTCGAGCAGGTCCCGTCTCAAGAAGACCGTGTTGCCGCCCAAGGGGATCATCCCTACCTTCGCGTGGTAGTGCAGCCGCGACTTGAAGTAGAAGAAGTACTCCAAGACGTTCTGCGTGGAATACCAGCTCGAGCGAAAGTCCATAAGCTGCACCCCGGCCTGCACGATCCCGGCGCCCTTCTGGATCATCGTCGTGTTGATGACGTCGAAGAGCTCGGGATGCACGTCGTCCTCGGCGTCGAAGATCGTGACGACCTCGTTCTTCGTCTCCCGAAACGCCACGTTCAGGCCGCGCGGCTTGTTTACCGGGCCGTCCTCGCCCGAGAACGTCACCACCCTGACGCCGGGGAAGCCGATCTCGGCCGCCGCCTCCGCGGCCTCTTCGATGGTTCCATGGTCGCTCTCCTCGCAGACCACAACCACCTCGAGGAGCTCCTTAGGGTAGTGGCTCTCCCAGATCTGGCGCACGGTATGCCCGATCACGCCCTCCTCGTTCTTGGCGGGCAGGATCGCCGTGAAGCTGTACTTCGGCGGCAGGTGCTCGTCCGGGCTGTGGGACTCTTCCAAGCGCCTCGGGTACGCCCACGTATACAGCATCAGCCCGAGCGTGAGCGCGGCCTGCGCCGTCAGCACGACCGAGACCACCACTATGAGGGCGTAGACCACCAGCAGGATCATACCTGACCCCCTACGCCCGTCGCACCACGAGACACAACCCGCAAGCCTGCAACCTCTCTTGACACCGCCGCTCTACGCATCCGCCCATCCTCCATACAAACCAGGCAAAAACCCGCATAACCCAACAAAAAACCGGTCTCCGAGAATTTCCTCGGTAGCCGGTCGCACCACTGGCTCCTCGCGGAACCTGGTGCCCGTCTTGGCGGTCCGCGTCTCTACACCTCTACTGTTTGCCTAAACCTCTTTAGCCTTCTGCCATCCAACCGGCGCACTCGCGCCTCGCCCTACCTCCAACGTTAGTGAGTGCCTGCCACAATTAGCAACACCGTATATTTTCCTACACCCGTGTGTACGAGCGAAGGTGTACATTAGATCAACGACACAAATTAAAAATATATCATAATATGGAAAAAAGCGTGCTTTGCAGGCGTTTGCATTTTTTATGTCCGAAAGTGCAACCCACCTTAATACTAAAGTTAGTATCAGTTCCGGTTACCGGGTAGATGTTACGTTTGCAGCCCGAAAGCGTATAGCTTTCACTACACTCGCCAGCCCACCGGCTCGCAGTATGCCCGTGGCGGAGGCCAAGCGGCTCTCAGGTCCGGTGATGTATGTGAGAATGGTACATATACCACCGAGGGCCGTTCGTCGGGAGAAGTTTCGACGCCGTTCCACCGGGTTATGGCTTCGAGAAGTAGTAGCCTTGTGCGAATTCGCACCCCATCTCTCGCGACCTCGCCAGCTGTTCGGCGGTCTCCACACCCTCGGCCACGACCTTCAGGCCCAAGCTGTGAGCCAGGCTCACTATCCCCGACACCAGCGCGGTATCGTCGGGGTCCTTCCCAAGCCCGCCGACGAACGAGCGGTCGATCTTGAGGTAATCCACCGGGAAGCGCCTGAGGCGGGATAACGACGAGTAGCCCGTCCCGAAGTCGTCTATGGCGAGGTTCACGCCCAGTTCCTTGAGCTCTTGCAGCGTGGCAAGGGTGGAAGGCGCATCCTCCATTACGACGCTCTCCGTGATCTCCAGATTCAGAGCAGTTGGGTCCAGCCCGGTCTCTTGCAAGGCATCATCAATCTCCTCGACCAGGGCTTGATGCTGGAGTTGCTTGCCCGAGAGGTTCACGCATACCTTCAGCGGCGGCCTGTCCGGAAAACGATCGTGCCAGCGGCACGCCTGGCGGCAGGCCTCCTCCAACACCCACCTCCCAATAGGGACGATTAGGCCGATCTCCTCCGCGGCCGCGATAAATTGCGCGGGGGGTACCAAACCCCGCTCCGGATGCTCCCACCTGATCAGTGCTTCCATAGCAACGATCTCGCCGGAGCCGAACGACACTTTGGGCTGATAGTAGACCCTGAACTCCTCCCTCTTCAGGGCGCGGCGAAGGTGAGCCTCCAGCTCCAGGCGTTCGAGGGCCTTCTCGTTCATGCTTTGGTCGAACACCGCATAGCAAGCCCTGCCGGCTGCTTTGGCCCGGTACATCGAGGCGTCCGCGTAGCGCAGCAGCTCTTCCGGAAGTTCGCAACCGGAGGTGCTCAAAACGATCCCGATGCTGGTCGTGAGGAACCTCTCGCGCCCTCCCAGGTAGAAGGGCGCTCCCAATGCCTCTGCGATCCGCTCCGCCGCCCGCTCCGCATCGCTCACGCTCGCGACGTCTTCGAGCAGGACGGTAAACTCGTCCCCACCGAAGCGTGCGATCGTCTCTTCGGCTCTCATACTGTCCTCCAGGCGTTCGGCAACCGCCAGCAGCACCTGATCTCCTGCCTCGTGGCCCAGGGAGTCGTTGATGACCTTGAAGTTGTCGAGGTCCATGAACAGGACCGCAACCTTGCCTTTCCGCTGTTTGGCGCGGACCAGGGCGAGGTCGAGACGGTCCGTGAACAAGGTCCGGTTCGGCAAGCCGGTCAGAGGGTCGTGAAACGCCTGGTGGGTTAGCTGTTCCTCGAGCACCTGACGTTCGGCTATTTCCCGCTGCAGCTCCGCATTGGTCTCCGCGAGCCGTGCGGTCCTCTGCCGGACCCGCTCGTCCAACTCGGCATACGCGCGCTTCAGCTTCTCCTCGGCCTGCTTGCGTTCGGTGACGTCGTTCTGCACCCCGACGAAGTTGACGAGGTGCCCACGCTCGTCGTGCACGGGGGAGAGCCTCAACTCGTTCCAAAACAGCGTGCCATCCTTGCGGTAGTTGCGCAGGAGAACCTGGCAATCGCGCTCTTCTCGGATGGCGGCGCGCACCTCGGTCAAGGGCGGCTGGTTCCCGTCGGGGCCCTGCAGGAACCGGCAATTAAGGCCCAGTGTCTCTTCCGAGGAGTAGCCGGTCATGAGCTCGAAGCTGCGGTTGACGTAGATGATGGGGTTGTCCGGCTGGCTCGGGTCGCTGATGGTGATGCCGTTGGAGCTGGCGGCGATGGCCCGATACAGCAGGCGCAGCTCCTGCTCCATATGCCGACGTCCGCCGTCTGCTTTCTCGGGCATTTCGGGATTATACGCAGTACTGCCGAGCACAGATGGGTGGTTCGACGTCCAGGTGCTTCAACACGGCGGGCGAAAGCTCGTTCTCGGTGAGGGGGTACAGACGGCTACCCGCAATCAGGCCAGCTCCAACTCGACCTCAGGCTCCTCGCGGTGTGCCAACTTGGTATGAGCGGGATGATCCGGTCCCGGGGTCGCCTCGTAAGAGTGGTGTCGGGTCGAGCAGGGGGTGCCGCCATAACCCTTCGTGAAAAGAGGATGACGGTTACAAAAATCGTGGATCGGGTTCGGAACCCTTCTGCCGATTCCGCTGGTCGCGGGCCTCGTGGCGGACGCGGTGGGCCGCATCGTCCCAGTAAGAGATATTACGGAGCCATCGCCTGCTCGTGGCGATAGTCAAACTTTTGTCGCCAGTCAGGACGGGGGAGCGGAGATCGAAAACAAGTGGGCGAAGGACGAGCTGCGGTTGTTGCAGCGCGCATTGTCGGCGAGCCAGCAGGGCGTGATGATCACCGACGCCACCGAACCCGACGACCCCATCATCTACGTCAACCGCGCCTTCGAGCGCATCACCGGCTACTCTACCGACGAGGTGGTGGGACGCAACCCCCGCTTCTTGCAGGCCGGGGACGACCAGCCCGCGATCCGCGAGTTGCGAAAGCTCCGGGAGGAGCGCGGCGACGAGGTACGGTGGTCGGGGATCCTTCGCAACTACAAGAAGGATGGCGCGATGTTCTGGAACGAACTCGGCGTCGCCGCCATGAACGGCGGGGGCAGGCGCGTCACGAACCACGTCGGGACCGTGAACGACGTGACCGAGCGCAAGCGGCTGGAAGAGGAGTTCGCTCACCGGGCGTTCCACGATCCCCTAACCGGCCTTGCGAACCGGACCCTCCTCATGGGCCGCCTCGAGCACGCCCTCGCGCGGTCGGCCCGGGGCGAGGTGCGGGTCGCGGTGCTCTTCCTGGACCTCGACCTCTTCAAGCACGTAAACGATTCCTTTGGCCACGAGACGGGCGACCGCCTCCTCGTGGAGGTGGCCCGTCGGCTCAAGGAATGCGTGCGGCCCGGGGACACCGTCGCACGGCTCGGCGGTGACGAGTTCGTCGTCTTGCTCGAGGACGTCACCGACGAGGGCGAGGCTATCCACGTGGCGGAGCGCGTGGCGGAAGCCCTGCGCCCGTCCTTCGCCCTCGTCGGCCACGAGGTGCATGTTACGGCCAGCGTCGGGATCGCCCTGAACCGCACACCGCGGGACCGGCCGGGGGAGCTCCTCCGCAACGCGGACGCGGCGATGTACCGGGCCAAAGAGCACGGCAAGGCCCGCTACGTTCTGTTCGAGGAGGAGATGAACGTCCGAGCCCTCCGGCGCCTGGCGTTGGAGGGCGACCTCAGACGAGCCATGGAGAGCCCCAGCGAGGAGTTCGTTGTCCACTACCAACCCAAGGCGGACCTCTCGACGGGCAGGCTCGTCTGCGTGGAGGCCCTGGTGCGCTGGCGGCACCCGGAGCGGGGCCTGTTGCTCCCGGAGGATTTCGTCCGGGTCGCGGAGGAGACCGGCCTCGTCGTACCCCTGGGACGGTGGTGATCGGGGAGGCCTGCGGGCAGGTAGCACGGTAGCAGAGGCTGCATCCGACGGAGCCCCCCCCTGACGGCGAGCGCGAACCTCTCGGCCAGGCAGTTCGAGCACGAGGGGCTCGTGCGGGACATCGCCCGGGCCCTCGAGGAGAGCGGGCTGGACCCCGGGTGCCTCATCCTCGAAATCACCGAGGGCGTGGCGATGGAGGACGCCCCCCTGGCGGCGAGCGTCATGCGCGACCTCAAGTCCCTCGGGGTCGATCTCTCCATCGACGACTTCGGGACCGGATACTCGTCCCTTTTGTACCTGACGCGCTTCCCTCTGGATTACCTGAAGATAGACCGCTCCTTCGTCGCAGGCCTCAGGGAGGATCCCAACGACGCGGTGGTGGCCTCGGGGATAATAGGGCTGGCGCACGCCATGAACCTGAAGGTCGTCGCCGAGGGGATAGAGACCGAGGGGCAGCTCGAGCGGTTACGAAAGATGGGCTGCGATATGGGACAGGGCGATTACCTGTCCCGAGCTCTTCCGGCCGAGGATGCCGCTTCGCTGCTCGCGGCCCGCCCTCGCTGGTAGGAGCGAGCGCCCCTCTACTCGTTATCGGCGAGACCGGACTCGACGGCATCCTCGGGGGATTCTTCTCGGCAGAGGCAGGCACGCCGGTTCTGTTAACGATTCTATTAGCCTGGGGCGGTTGCGGCCGTCTTGCACCTTGCCATAGGATCGATCTCGCGGTTGCAGCCATCACCGCAGCGGGCATACTGGCCCCGATAATGGGCAGCATCGACGTGCCTACGGTGATCCTCGGACTGGCCATCGGCTCCGGGGCGCTGTTCGCGTTGCAAGTGAACAGCAACTTTTTCTGGATGTTTCAGACCCTGCTAGGAGTTTCCACTCAAGGAGCACTCAAAGCGCTCACCCTCGTGACCGCGATGCGTCGGTAGTCTCCTTGCTCTTGATCCTGGCGCTTAGCCTCGTGGTGTAACCGCCGGGTTTGCGAAAGTAGTGGAACCCTGGCCCATCCACCACTCGCACCGTCTGTCCAGAGCACCCGATCTGTACCTGTATTGGTACAGATCGGGTATGTGTCCCAAGGTACGCGCGTGCCTACCCCCGGATAGTGAGCGATTACCCGAACCCACACAGTAGGCCGCGAGCTTTGGGCAATGTCGGCGTGTCCCGGCCCGAAATCCGAAAAGGTCGGCCTTTGGCGCGCTCGTTGCTCTCTACGGCTCGAGGGTTTGGCCGACGGTGCCATACGCTGCCGGCGACCGGCGACATTTTGTGGGGCGAAAAGCTCCCCCACCTGGACGCCTGGCATCGGTCTCGCGAAGTAGTGACCCCGGCCAACGGGGCATCCTGGAGCCCACAATTGCTCCATTTGTCAGGAAGTCTTGCCCCCCCCCGGCCTCCCTCAACGGGCTGCGCCCAACGCGGACGGGAGAAGGGGCGGAACCCGGAGTCGCCCCTCGCACGAACAGATCGCGATTTGGTGGCAAATCTTAACCGTATACCGCAAACCTTAACCATGGATTAGCCTCGTTGCGTAGTCCATGGCAACCCGAGAA
Source organism: Rubrobacter sp. (assembly GCA_016781635.1). Lineage (GTDB taxonomy): Bacteria > Actinomycetota > Rubrobacteria > Rubrobacterales > Rubrobacteraceae > Rubrobacter_F. The sequence goes on along the minus strand of JADDPY010000159.1, from coordinate 132 downwards.
GAAGCAGCGAAAGCGACCACGAGGGAGTTTGCGGGCGGTGAGCGAAGACGGGGTCCAAGGGTACAAGGCCCAAAGCATGCGGCAAACCGTCGTAGACGGCCGCTACGTCCTGCTCGCCCCTTCGGGGAGCGG
>JADDPY010000427.1:1568-2779 GCA_016781635.1 Rubrobacter sp. | reverse complement strand
TTGGCCCTGTTTGATTATTACACCGAGTTGCTAGGGGCGTGTGACGCCGAGATTGAACAGCAATTTGCGGCGATGAAGCCGCGATTTGAGTCCGCCGACGAGGCTCCCGTGCTGGCGGCACGGAAGCCGGGGTCGAAGAGTAAGAACCAACCGAACTTCAATGCCCGTGCCCAGTTGGCACGCGTGGTGGGCATTGATCTGACGGGGGTGATGGGGCTGAGTTCCTCGCTGGTGCTCACGATTGTTTCCGAGATCGGCACCGACATGACGAAGTGGCCGACGGTGAAGCATTTTTGTGCCTGGCTGGGGTTAGCACCGCGGAACGATATCTCAGGGGGCAAGGTGTTGCGGTCGCGAACGTTGAAGAACCGCAACCGGGCAACACAAGCGTTTCGGCAAGCCGCCCAGTCCGTGGCGCGCAGCGACTCGGCGTTCGGGGCGTATTTTCGACGGATGCGGGCGAAGCATGGGGTAGCGCAGGCAACGGTGGCGACGGCCCATAAGATCGCGCGGGTGGTGTATCACTTGCTGAAAGAGCACGAAGCGTTTGTGGAGATGAGCGCCAGCGAATATGACGAACGGTGTCATGAACGGGAGCTCAAATATCTGACCCGAAAGGCGGCCAAGCTCGGGTTTACCCTGGCTCCGAACGTCCCTCTACCTCCCGGCAGCTAGAGTTTCTCAGCAGTGATTTGTTCGCCGGCAGGCGAGCGGGTGCATGACCGGCATGACGAACCGGAGCGTGGCCGTGGGATGCGCGGCAAGGACGACGAGTACTACCTCACGATGAGCCTGGAGATCGAGTCAGGCGCTCCCACCTAGTTCCTCGGCTGCTAGCAGGACCAAACGGATGCGCTCGCTGGCTGCTCCACCATGGATGATCACCTGATCGTGCCTGCACCGCTGCATGGGGCTGAGAGGGCGGCGAACTATATATAAGGCCGCAGATAGCGTTCGGTGTTATGCTTATGCAGCGGCACTATTGGTCGTAGAAAAGTTAACGGACAGCACCCGAGAGTACACCTTGCTCTCGGGTGTTCATCCAGCAGGAACTTTATTCGTTCCTAGGCTCAACAATTTGCTCGAATGACTCTTCAGGGTCTCCTTGATGAAAATCCTTCCAAGCTTGGTAAATTGCAGACCTTAGTGTACCTAGCTCGTCATACTTATCAACAGGAATGTTGTCATCCGGATTTTTAGGATTTACGAGC
>JADDPY010000427.1:0-1550 GCA_016781635.1 Rubrobacter sp. | reverse complement strand
AGGTTCTCGCTCAACGATCTGGTTGCCTTGCAACATGTTGAGGATGTTTCGAGCCAGACGCTGATAAGCAGGGTCGTCCCTCAAATACTGACGAACTGTATCTGCCTCTTGTTCCGTTTGTCCAGACAAAACGATATTTCTTTCACTTAACTCCGTTTCGAGTTGATCATTTGGAATAAATACGTCCTTGGACGTGTTGCCAGCGTTCCAACACCCACTTAGTAATATAAGGAGTATAGCTACCAAGGGAATAAGCACTCTTTTAGGCACATCATCCTCCGAGCGAACGTCCAAAATCAAGTTGTGGAAACAACAGACGAACCAACGGGATGACTGGACAGACGAGCAGTAGAAGCACAAGGAAAAGCACAGATAAGCCTACGAACGCGAGGAAAAACTTAGTTTTGTCAGCTGTGCTAGGGAGCTCCCTTCGATGTCTACCGATCCAATCCCACAGGTAAACCGTATATAGGACGACTGTGCTGAAACCTCCGACCACGAAAAGTATTGCTCCCGGACTACTGTAGGTGTTTTTGGCAACTCCTTCAAATTGGTCAACGACAAAGCCTAGAACAGTTATTGCCAGTGCGGCTTCAACCATTCCCGAGTCTACGAGCGGTTCTTGATTATTAGTCACTGAACCTCCAAGCCTTGTTTTTAAGGTATCAAAACGGTAAAAATATATATTAACCGGTAGTGCTAGTTGACAGAGACATACGAATCGATACCCTAGATGGTATCTCACCACACATCAGGAGTCGATTCGTATGTCTACCGACGATTTTATCATGGCCTTATTTGTTCGCGTTGATACCGAGCTTGGTCACCTGCCGCGCCATTCCCAAGCCAAACTGCATCCCAGCGAAATCGTCACGCTGGCCTTGTTGTTCGCGCTCAAAGGAGTTGGCCCCTGCCCGTTCTACCGCTGGCTCAGTCGCAACTATCGTGGCTGGTTTCCCGGCTTGCCCGAACGTACCCGCTTGTTTCGCCTGTTTGCCACGCATTACGATTGGGCTGAGACCTTTCTCGCTGCGCCGTCGGTCCTGGGTGTCGCTGACTCATACGGGATTGAACTGCGCCATCCCTGGCGTGAAGATCGTGCTGATCGCCAAATTGGCGGCAAGATGCTCTCCAACCATCGCTGGATCGTGGGCGCGAAACTGGTCTACCTGGTCAACCAGTCCGGCCTGATCGTCGCCTGGGATTACGCGGCGGCCAATGTTGCCGACAATCAATTTCATGACATCATCCGCGATTTTCAAGATGAGATGGTCATCTTTACGGATACTGGATTTCACGCGCAGACGGGCGATCCGCCGAACATGAAGCCGTGCAAACGCGGCACCTGGAACGTCCGCATGGTCGTGGAAACCGTGTTGTCGATGCTCACCACCATCTGCCATTTCAAGAAACTCACGCACCGAACCTGGTCTGCCGTGCGTGCACGCCTGGCCTTTACCATGGCCGTCTTCAACATTTTGGTGCAATGGGATGGTTTACCCGTCGACCAAGACGGCAAGATCCATCTTTCGATTGCACAATTTAGCCTA
>JADDPY010000199.1 GCA_016781635.1 Rubrobacter sp. | reverse complement strand
TTATCCGCCCGATCTCGCGCATGTCCTCCTCGACGAAGCCCCGCGTCGTCAGGGCGGGGGTGCCGATCCTGAGGCCCGAGGGGTTCATCGGCGGGCGCGGGTCGAAGGGGATGGCGTTGCGGTTGACCGTGATCCCGACCTCCTCCACCCGATCCTCGGCCGTCTTGCCGTCCAGCCCGGACGCAGTGAGGTCCACCAAAACCAGATGCACGTCGGTGCCGCCGGTCAAAACGTCTATCCCGTTGGCCTTGAGCTCCTCGGCAAGCGCCCGGGCGTTGGCCACGGTTTGCCGCTGGCGGGCCCGGAAGTTCTCGCTCTGCGCGATGCGCATCGCCACAGCCTTGGCGGCGATGACGTGCATCAGCGGCCCGCCCTGCTGCCCCGGGAAGATGGCGCTGTTTATCTTTTTGGCGTACTCCTCCCTGCACAGGATCATGCCGCTCCTCGGCCCCACGAGCGTCTTGTGCACCGTGGTGGTCACCACGTCCGCGTGCTCGACGGGGTTCGGGTGCACGCCCGCGGCCACGAGCCCCGCGAAGTGGGCCATGTCGACCATCAGCTTCGCCCCCACGGAGTCGGCTATCTCGCGGAAGGCCGCGAAGTCGAGCCGGCGCGGGTAGGCCGACCAGCCCGCGACGATGAGCTTCGGCTTGTGCTCGTTGGCGAGCCGCTCGACCTCCTCCATGTCCACCAGAAAGTCCTCGTGCCGAACGTGGTATGGGACGGGGTGGTAGAGCTTGCCGGAGACGTTGATCTTCATCCCGTGCGAGAGGTGGCCGCCGTGATCCAGCGCCAGCCCGAGGAAGGTGTCGCCCGGCTCCATGAGCGCCATGTACACGGCGTTGTTCGCCTGGGCGCCGGAGTGCGGCTGCACGTTGGCGTGCTCGGCCCCGAAGACGGCCTTCGCCCGGTCGATAGCGAGCTGCTCGGCGACGTCGACCCAACCCGCAGCCGCCGTAGTAGCGCTTGCCCGGGTAGCCCTCGGCGTACTTGTTGGTCAAGACCGACCCGACTGCCTCGAGTACCGCCCTAGGGACGAAGTTCTCCGAGGCGATCATCTCCAAAGTGTTACGTTGGCGCTCGAGCTCCCCCTCGAGGACCTCCTGGATCTCCGGGTCCACCTCGGTGAGCGGCGCAACCACGTAGTCCTTGGGGAGGTGGAGCCGCGAACGTGCTGCTCGACGCCCTACGGCCGGTTCGACCATCGTGGTCATCCTTTCCCTAACGGTACCGCTCCCGCGGCATTAAACGCCGCCGGAACAATGTACCGCATTACGCACTACGTTTCAATTAGTGGCACAAAAACTTCGGGGAACGGTAGCGCCAAGGTGGTCCGGCGACGCTTTCCGTTCGCTAATACCATTCGAGTTGCAAACACGTTCGGGCCGGGCGAAGTGCAGGAGGCAATTGCTCTCATAGTTTCAGGAAGACAGCGGGCGCGCTAGCGCAAGGCTAACTAGAGGCTGTTATGAACTCGATGAGGAATGGCTTGGGAATGCGGAAAACGGGAGATCGCAGGAAACCAGCTCGACCGGATAATCCGCATTCCAATGCGGTTTTCGCCCGAGTTCATAACACGCTCTAGGCTTTGGACCCCGCTGGGTTACCGACCTTTGGTACGAGGACGGTGACCGAGGAACCGGTGGGCTTTTTCGGGGTTAGCCATGGAAATCCCTCGAGCACGCTCTGCCTCGCGTAGAGCGTGCTCGAACGGGAGAAAAGCTCGATCACGGCAAGTCCCGGTGCCGTGGAGCGGCAGACCGATCGGGCGGAGGTAGGTGGCTCAAAGGTATTGGCGGAAAAGTCTGGCGCTCGGATGACCAGAGGGGGCGGTCCGGGACGCGCTATCGGCGCCGCGAACTCCTACGAGAAAGCCCTTGCGCTCAACCAGCTCGGCTCCGGATGCGGAGGCGCTGGGGTTCCGGCAGGTTGGCCCCGCCCTCTATGGTGATCTCCAGCAAACCGTCCTCGAAGCTGGCGTCCATCTTGCCTTCGTCCACGCCATCGGGCAAATCGATGGTGCGTCGGAAGTGCCCGAAGGAGCGCTCGCGCGTGTAGAAAGCCGGCTCCTCGTCGTCCAGCTCCGACCTGCGCTCACCGGATACGGTCAGCGCGCCGTTTGCGAGCGTGACGTCTATGTCGTCTTGGTACACGCCGGCGAGCTCGCACCGGATCACCAAGTCGTCGCCCTTTGCGAATATGTCGGCGGTCGGGACCCAGGCGGTGGCGTGGGTCCTGTGCCGTTCCTCCTGGGCCTGCCCTCCGCCCTCGGCATACTCCCTCATCCTGACCATCTCGCTCATGTGGTCTATAAGCCCACGAAAGGGGTTACGCGTTTTGCCCACTCTTTCTCCTCCGCTTCTCTTCTGGTCGAAGAACACGCCCCGGCCGGGTCAGCCGGTGGCCTCGCTTCACGGGGCCTCCTGATCCTCGGGTATGGGAGGCCGCATCCAGTTCACCGAGGTCCAGGGGACGAAGACCGACCGTCCCCGCACCTCGCCGCTCTTGTACGCATAGGCAATGCCCAGCTCGTTCACCTCCTCCAGGATGACGAGTTCCCAAGCCTCCGTGCCCGTGCGGCAAAGTATCAGGTCTTGACCGATCCAGGCGTGGGGTATGCGCTTCTCTTCCATGCCGAGAACCTCCCTGTCTTGCCGGTAACACGGCGAGCGGGCGGCCATCGCCGCCCGCTCGCCCGCTTCATTGGCGCGTTTGGCGCCCGCGCGGGTG
>JADDPY010000211.1 GCA_016781635.1 Rubrobacter sp. | reverse complement strand
TGCTCGTATTGGTTGAAGACGAGGTTCCAGATCTCGATGAAGCGCGGGTCGCCTTCTTCCCCACCGGGTCCGTACTTCGGGTCCTCGGATGGGTCGCCCTTGGCGAGGTCCTCCCCGTAGTCGAAGTAGACCTCCGAGCAGGGACCGCACGGGCCGGAGTCACCCGGGGGGCCCCACCAGTTCTCGCTCTTGGGGAGGCCGAAGATACGGCTCTCGGGGACGCCGCAGGCCATCCAGTGTTCTTTTGCTTCGACATCTTCGGGGGCGTCTTCGTCGCCCTCGAAGACGGTGATCCAGAGCTTCTCTGGCGGCAGCCCGAGCTCCTGCGTGAGGAACGTCCAGGCGTACTCGATCGCCTCTTTCTTGAAGTAGTCGCCGAAGGAGAAGTTGCCGAGCATCTCGAAGAAGGTGAGGTGCGTGGAGTCGCCGACGTCTTCGAGGTCCGGGGTGCGAAAGCACTTCTGAACGCTCGTGGCGCGCGGGCTCGGCGGCTTCTCCTGCCCGGTGAAATAGGTTATGAACTGCTGCATCCCGGCGGTGGTGAGGAGGACCGTCGGGTCGTTGTGCGGGACGAGCGAGGAGCTCGGGAAGAAGCGGTGGCCCCGCTCTTGAAAGAAGTCCAGGTAGCGCTTTCGAATCTCGTAACTCTGCATGAGGCTGATTCTACGTTATCGAGGAGGCGTTATCTCGGTCCGGATCCCGTCGTCTCGGCCGGGTACGGGACCCTAAATTCCGGTCCCTGCCCGCGCGCTTTCGGACTGCCCGCCCGTCTGCCCGTCGTCCTCTTCCCCACTGATATCGTCGAGCTGGCGGCGCAGGTCGTCGAGGGCACGACGCAGGAGCCGAGAGACGTGCATCTGGCTTACGCCTATGGTCTCGGCGATCTCGGTCTGGGTCTTGCCTTCGTTGAAGCGGAGTTTGAGGATGCGCTGCTGCTGACCTTTTAAAGTTTCAATGGCTTTTTGCAGGAGGATCTTATCCTCCAACCCTTCTATGGGGGAGTTTTCATCGGCCTGAAGGTCCATGATGGTGTCGCCGTCGGAGTCGTCCTGGCTCACCGGTGCGTCGAGGCTGGCCGTGTTGTAGGCACGCCCGAGCGTGAGGGCTTCGGCGACGCTCTCGACGTCGGAGTCGAGCCTTTCGGCGAGCTCGAGGATCGTCGGGGAGCGGCCCGTTTTTACGGTGCCGTCGCGGATCGCCTCTTTCGCCGACTGCCTGAGCTCCTGGAGGCCACGGGGGACGCGCATCGCCCAACCCTTGTCGCGGAAGTAACGCTTGATCTCCCCAAGGATGTTCGGGGTGGCGTAGGTTGAGAACTCGATGTTTCTATCGACGTCGAAGCGGTCCACCGCCTTGATGAGGCCGACCGAGGCGACCTGCACGAGGTCCTCGACGGGCTCGCCGCGCCCGGCGAACTTACGGGCGAGAAACTCCACGAGCGGGAGTTGCTCCTGAATAGCGAGCTCGCGCGCCCGTTGATCCCCATGCTTGTGGTAGCGGGTGAGGAGCCTGCGGGTGCGGGCCTTGTCCGGACGCCTGTAGCGCCTCCCGGTCGTCACGAAACCAGCTCTACCACGGTCCGCCAGCCGGCACCATCGTCCGTGGCATTGCGCTGCTCCTCGACCTGCGCGAGCAGACGGTCCTCCACGAGCGAGAAACGGTAGCGAGTCAGGGACTCGTCGGAGTGGCGGTCCTCGAGAAGCTCCACGGCCTCCTCCAAACCACCGACCCCGATCTTGCCGCGAGCCGCCATCCCGGCGACCACGAGACCTATGCAGGAACGCACGGGTTCTCCAGGCGGTAACGTCAGATACGTATAGTCGGTAGCGTCGCTCAAGCTCTCCTCCTCATCGGTTCTTATTCATCGACCGGCGCAGCGGACCCCGTGCGCTCGGTATTGCGTCGCACTACCTGGGACGGCGACGGGTCTTCGGACGATCTTTCTTCGACGGCGGGCAGCCCGCGGGCCGCGTCAGGGGGCGCCCCCAGCGAGCGGCGGCCGGAGTGGTCGGCCCCGTGGGCCTCAAGCTCCCTCATGATCTCCGCCCGCCGCAGTGCCGAAGCCTCGCGCGCCGCCGCGGTCGCGGTCTCGAAGCGGCGCCGGGCAGCCTCGGGCAGGTCCCGGATCGCCCCGGGCAGGCCCTTGCGGAGCTCCTCGTTTGTCGCGTACATAGCTCCAACCGCCCCGATGACGGCACCGGCAACGAGCTTTCCCCAACCCGGCAAGTTCTAGCCTTCCCTCGTGGGGCGCCCGTCCTCGGACACCGTCGCGTTGTTTGCAGAAGGTTCTTTGCCGGGCCCACCGAAGAAGGCGCTTATACCCTTCGAGAGGCCGGCGGTCGCTGAGGAGAGGTTGATCACGCCGCCGCGCACGCCCCTCGTGATGACGGTTGTGGTCTGGTCGAGTTCCCCTGTTATGTCGGCGACGTCCCCGACGGCGCTATCGAGCTGGTAGAGCTGACTGTTTATGTTGTCGACGGTAGTGTGGGTCTTACCAAGCAGCGGGACCACCTGCTCGGAGACCTCCTTGATCGTCTTCTCGGTCGCCGAGAAGATCCGGGCGAGCCGGAGGAACATCCAGGCGAGGACGAAGAAGGCGATGGCGAGCCCCCCGAAGAGCAGCCCCTTCATAAGGTCTACAAACGCGTCCACGTCTTAGTGCACCTCCGATACGTCTCTCTCCTGGGCAAATGCCATTATACTCACCGCTCTCTCCGCCACACCCGAAGACCGCCGCGCCCGACGTCGTCTCTAGGTGTTCCGCCGCACCACGCCGCCCCCCACTACCTTCTCACCATCGTAAAAGACCGCGGACTGGCCGGGGGCTACCCCGAAGACCGGCGCGGTGAGGCGGGCGACGACCTCGCCGCCGTCCACGTGCTCGATCTCGCACGCCACGGGGCTTCCGTTGTAGCGGATCTGGACGGACCCGGCGGTCTCGGGCGAGAGAAACCAGTTCAACCCGCCCACGCGAACCTCTCGCGTTTCGAGGTCGGCCTTCTTGCCGACCACGATCTGCCCCGTCTTCGGGCGCACCTCGGTGACGTAGAGCGGGGTCGGGGCGGCGATGCCGATACCACGGCGCTGGCCGACGGTGAAGTCGACGACGCCCTTGTGCCTACCGACGGCGCGGCCCCCGCGGTCCACAATTTCACCCGGCTCCGCCGCTACCTTTTTGCGAACGAAGCCCCGGTAGTTGCCGTCCGGGATAAAGCAGATGTCCTGACTCTCGGGGGTATAGGCGACGGCGAGCCCCCTGTCCTCGGCGATCCGGCGGACCTCCTCCTTGCGGTAGTCGCCGAGCGGGAAGACCGTGCGGGCAAGAAGCTCCTTCGGGACGGGCCACAAGACGTAGGTTTGATCCTTGGTCTCGTCGACGGGCCGCGCCATCGTGGCCCCGGCCCCGTCGGGCCCCTCCACGACGCGAGCGTAATGCCCCGTAGCGACGTGCTCGAAGCCGAGCTTGTCGGCGAGAAATGAGGCGGCGTGGAACTTGACGTGGGCGTTGCAGGAGACGCAAGGGTTGGGGGTATTTCCCTCGGCGTACGAGCCGACGAAGTCCTTCATCACGCGCCGGTCGAAGAGCTCCTTGAGGTTCAGGGTGAAATGCGGCAATCCCATCCGGTGGGCGGTGTCCCTCGCGAACAGAACGGTGTCGGGCGAGCAGCACGAGCGGCTACCCCGCTCGCCGTCGTGGAGGCGGAAGGTGACGCACGCGACGTCGTATCCGGCCTCCTTCATCAGAAGTGCCGTCACCGCCGAGTCGACCCCGCCGCTAGTCGCCACGACGACGGTCTTCTCACCGCTCGCCCCCATCCGCAGGCCGCCGTACCCCTCAACGAGCATCTCGCCCGCCTGCTTGTTCCAGTGGTCCTCGATCGCCTTGTGCAGCGCGTCGAGGACGAGCGTGAGGGCGTGCTCCTTGCCGGACGGCAGCGGCCCGCCGAGGGCCTCTTCCAGGTCGCTCTTGGAGACGCGCGCGGCGTCCAGCAGGCTCCCGCCCCCGGCAAGTTCCGAGAGGGCCGAGCCCGCCGCGATGCACGCGGCGCAGCCGTAGACCTTGTAGCGAACCTCTTCCAGGCGATTGTCCTGTATACGAACGGTGAACCTTGCGACGTCGCCGCAGGAGGCGTCGCCGGATTCGCCGGTACCGCTCGCGTTTTCGAGCTCGCCGACGTTCCGGGGCCGGACGAGGTGGTCTATTACCTGCGGGTTATAGCGATCAGCCATCAGATCTCAGCCTTCAGCTAGTGTATGTACAGTGGGGAAAGCTCGCGCAGCCGCGAGACGGCCGTGGAGAAGGCGCCGAGGAACCCCTCGACCTCCTCCCGCGTAGTGTCCTTGCCGACAGAGATCCTGACGGCGTTGAACGCCTCGTCCTCCCCACGGCCCATCGCGAGCAGCACCGGTGAGGCCTTGTGTCCGGCCGTGCTCGACGCGCACGCCGAGCCGCTCCCGACGGCGTAGCCCATGGCATCCAGAAACAGGACGAGGCTCTCGGCCTCGACGCCGTCGACGGAGAGGTGAACGTTGTTAGAAAGGCGCTCGTTGCGGTGCCCGTTGAGGCGCACCCCGGGGAGCCGGAGAGCGCCGGAGGCAAGGGTCTCCCGGAGCCCCTCCTCGTGGCGTATACGGTCGTCCATCTCCTCCATGGCATGCCGCGCGGCGGCGCCGAAGCCCACGAGCCCGGCGACGTTCTCGGTGCCGCTCCTAAAGCCCCCCTCCTGTCCACCGCCGAAAAGGATCGGGGCAAGCTTCACGCCGCCGCGTACGTACAGCGCACCCACGCCCTGCGGACCGTAGAGCTTGTGGGATGAGATGGCGAGCGTGGAAACGGGGACGCGCGAGACGTCGACGGGAAGCCTCCCCGCGGCCTGGACCGCGTCGGCGTGGAACGGCACCCCGCGCTCTCGACACCTCCCCGCGAGCTCCGCGACGCGTTGCACGGTACCGACCTCGTTGTTCGCCCACATGACGGCGACGAGGGCGGTGTCGGGGCGCAGGGCGTCCGCGAGGTCCTCGGGCGAGACGCGACCGTCGGTGTCCACGCCGAGGCGAGTAACCTCGTACCCGCGCGATTCGAGGTGCTCCACGGCCCCCCGGACCGCGGCGTGCTCCACGGCCGAGACGGCAACGTGCTTCTTCCCGGGGTCCGCCGCGGCGAGGCCGAGGACGGCGAGGTTGTCGGCCTCGGTGCCGCCGGAGGTAAACACGATCTCCTGGGGCGATGCTCCGATGAGCCCTGCGACGGACGCGCGGGCCTCCTCGACGGCCTCACGAGCGGCGGCTCCGGGACCGTGCAGCGAAGAGGGGTTGCCCCCGGCAAGCGCGCCCTGTAAGTACGGGAGCATGGCCTCCAGGACCCTTCGGTCCAGAGGGGTCGTGGCGGCATGATCCAAATATACGGAGCCATCGGTCATAGGGACAGTTATAACGCACGGCCGGACGTGTGACCGCCCGGAATAGAGGGCCGGCGAGATCGCTCCCTAGACGGTCACGGTGTCGACTACGCCGCCGCCGCCGTCGAGGAGGGCGACGGTGTCTCCAGGCTGCAGCTCCAGATTCTCGCCGCCCTCGAAGGTCCCCTTGACCTCGCGCCCGTCGGCGTCCACGGCGTCGGGGACGCGCCCGACCGAGGCGCTTTTGCCGGAGCCCACGCGCGTCCTTTCGTTGACCTCGACACCAGAGGAATCCGTTGTAACTTCGCCGCTCTCGGGGTCGACCACGCGTAGGCTGAAGCCTTTGAGGTTGACCCTTTCGTCACTCATGTTCGTCACGGTGAAGTACTCGATGCCGCCGCCGCTCTCGGTAAGTTCTACCGTCTCGAGCTCGACGTCGGTGTCGCTGGTGTTGCTGGCGACTTTGACGCTCGTCAGGTCGAAGAGGGCCTGGTCGAGGACGCCGCGCTCCACGTAGCCCTGGTAGAGGTTCGTGATCATGTACTGCTCGCCCGTCGGCGCCAGCATGGCTACGAAAGGCGTAAAACCGACGTCCAACTGGGCGGCCAGGGTGCCGTACTGGCCCTGCTCGAGCTCCTCGCTCGTCTCGGCCTCGCCGGGTTCGGAGACGTCGTACGTGAAGAACTCGACCTCCGGGTACTGGGATTGAAGGTCAGACAGGGCACTGTTGACGAGGTCGTCCACCTCGAGCCCCTGCGGGTAGAGTGGATCCTCCCCTTCTTTGAAAAACTCCACCACTATGAGCGCCTTGCGCTGATAGGCGGCCCGGAAGTCCGGCGGGACGGGCTGGTCCAAGTTGAGGGTGAAAGGCTGATCCTCGAGGGACTCGGCTTGCGCGCTCCCCTCGACGGTGCCTCCCCCTGCGGCGTTGCCCCCGGGCGGGGCTACGGCCGCACCGCCCGTCGTACCGCCCGGAGGCGGGGCAGCGACGGTCGCTTCGCTTATCTCGTCGCCGCCACCGCACCCGGCGAACAGAAGGGTAGCCACGACTACCAGGGAGCACGACATAAGAGAAATGCGGCCCCGAGAAGACCCATCAAAACCGCGGTAAAAGATTCTACTCCTCCGTTCTTTGGGCCCACCCCCGGCCGGGCTTCCAATGAGCTGCTTCTGGAGCAGAGCTTGGCGCAAGTTAACACAGCCATAAAAAGGGCGCAACGAGCCTCTCAACGCCACTCACCCATAGGTACGCGGACGCGCGACGCTTGGCCCCTTCGAGGGTCTAACCTATACTTGCGCAAACTCTTGACGAGCAGCGGAAGGAAACTCTTGCACCGGGAAGAATCTGGCATCAAAAGCTTCGAGAACAACCCTTACAGGACTCACACGGCGGGCGAGCTCAGGGCCAGCGACGTGGGCGAAAGCGTGAGGCTCGCGGGCTGGGTAAACCGGCGCCGGGACCACGGCGGGCTCATCTTCATAGACCTGCGGGATCGCTGGGGGATCACGCAGGTCGCGTTCCGCCCCGAGGAGGCGGAGCTTTTCAGACAGGCCGAGGAGCTACGGCCGGAGTGGAGCGTCTCGATAGAGGGGGAGGTCGCAAAGCGGCCCGAGGGGAACGAGAACCCGGAGCTTTCGACCGGGGAGATCGAGATCTCGGCCACCGGCCTGACGGTGCTCAACCGCTCCGAAACGCCCCCGTTCGAGATCGACCGCGAGAGGCCGGTCGACGAGATTCTGCGCCTCAAGTACCGCTACCTGGACCTGAGGCGGAAGAGGATGCAGGAGAACATCATCTTCAGGGACCGCGTCGTCAAGCACATGAGGAGCTACCTCGCCGAACGGGACTTCGTGGAGGTCGAGACGCCGCTCCTTACCGCCTCGTCGCCGGAAGGAGCGCGGGATTACCTCGTGCCGGCGCGGCTGTACCCGGGGCAGTTCTACGCCCTGCCGCAGTCCCCGCAGCAGTTCAAGCAGCTTCTCATGGTCGCGGGGTTCGAGCGGTACTTCCAGGTCGCGCGGGCCTTGCGTGACGAAGACCAGCGTGGCGACCGCCAGCCCGAGCACACGCAGCTCGATATCGAGATGAGCTACACGACCCAGGAAGAGGTCCTCGCCCTCGTGGAGGGCCTGTTCACCGAGATCGTCGAGGGCTACACGGAGAAGAAAATCCTTCAGAAGCCGTTCCCGCGCATGACGTTCGCGGAGGCGATGTCCCGATACGGTACGGACAAGCCGGACCTGCGCTTCGGGCTGGAGATCCAGGACGTCTCGGAGACCGTTGGCGGCTCCGGGTTCAAGGTATTTAGTGGCGCCGTCGAGCGCGGCGGGTCCGTGCGAGGCTTTGGCGTGAGTGGCCTAGGGGATCTGTCCAGGCGTGAGATCGACGAGCTCACGAGCGTCGCCGCCACGGGCGGGGCCAGGGGCCTCGCGCACCTCAAGGTCGGGGCGGACGGGCTGACAGGCCCGATCGCCAAGTTCTTCTCGGCCGAGGAGGGCGACGCCTTGAAGGGGGCCCTGAGCGCGGGCGAGGGCGATTATATGTTCTTTGTCGCGGACACCGACACGGTCGTCATCGAGAGCTTGAACCGGTTGAGGCTTCACCTCCGGGATCGGCTCGGGCTCGCTGACTCGGACGTGCTCGCGCTGGCCTGGGTGACGGACTTCCCGCTCTTCGAGTGGAACGAGGACGAGGGGCGCATCGAGCCGATGCATCACATGTTCACGATGCCGAGGGAGGAAGACCTGCCCCTCCTGGATTCGGACCCCTTGAAGGTGATCGGGCAACTATACGACCTCGTCGCCAACGGGACGGAGCTTGCCTCCGGTAGCATCAGGATCCACCGCCCGGACATCCAGCAGAAGGTCTTCTCTACCATCGGCATAAGCGAAGAGGAGGCTTATAGTCGCTTCGGGGCGATGCTGACGGCGTTCCGCTACGGGGCCCCGCCGCACGGCGGCATCGCGCCTGGGGTGGACCGGCTGATCATGCTTCTAAGAGACGAGCCGAACATCCGCGAGGTCATGGCGTTCCCGAAGACCCAGACCGCGCGCGACGAGATGATGGACGCACCCGGTCCCGTCACCGAGGAGCAGCTCAAGGAGCTCGGCATCGCGCTGCGTCGCCCCCCCAAGGGCAGAGAGGGATCCAACCCCGCGTCCCGCCCAGGCGAGGGCGACAACTCGTAAAGCGGCGCCCGGGATGAAAAAAGCATGCCCGACGACGCGGAGGCCTTGAGCCGCGTCGCCGGGCCACGCGCGGTTTCGGGTAACTTTCAACTCCCGTATCCCTTTGTAGAGGCGTGGAGGAGGAGCCTCTAAAAGCTAATTAGCCTTATCTTCGCGGTACTCCTGAATATCCTCCAGTACCTCCTGAGGGATGTCCAGTTCGCTGTACACGTTACAGGAGTCCGGGTCGTCGGGGTTCGGGCAGATCTGGAAGTCCTGCTTCGACTGCCACTCCAGAACCTTGTCGCGGTTGGGCGGGTTGTAACCTTTCTCCCGGACCTGCTGGACCATCGCCCGGATCTCCCGCTCGTCGGCGTCCTCATCCTTGGTCAAGATACCAACCAGCTCGTCGTCCTTCGCGAAATAAACGCCGATCATGGCGAAGGTCAGTCGGCCGTAGTGGCCGATGTCCTCGCCGTTCTCCAGCGCATCAAGGATGTGGCTCATCATCGGGCTCTTGCGTAGATCCTCGACCGGCATGAATGCTGCTCCTTTCTCGAATTACGAGCTTTAAGAGTAAGAGAATGTCCCCGAATAACCACCCCGAAACACCAGGATTATGCCGAAACTTTCTCACCTTCCCAACCGAAGCGGGCGTCTCGTGGACCGGCAAGATCGACCCTCACGCCACCGCGAGCAAGTGCGGAAGACAAAGTTCGTGCACGGCACCGGTACAACGAGGCTTGCATGGGTAGATTCGCGATCGTGTATCCAGAAGCGAGTTAAAAGGAGGTCGGCCGAAGCATGAGCCATGAACCGGTAGTCGTTCGGGAGAGCGATCGTGAGTGGGAGACCTGGCAGGAAGAAGACGTGGCGCAAAGAGGCCTGGTCTACTGGAGAACGCTCATCAGCGGCGGCGTCACCCAGAGCGAAGCGCTCACCATGGGCATCGCGAAGATAGAGCCCGGCGAGGCCCTGAACGCACACCACCACCGACAGGCCGAGATCTACCTCATCCTCGAAGGAAACGGTATGGTCCGGATCGACTCCGCATCAAGATCCGTGGAGGCGGGAACAGCACTCTTCATACCGGGCCGCGCCGTCCACTCCTGCAAAAACACGGGCACATCGGAGCTACGCATCGCATACATTCTTGCCGCGGACTCGTTCGATGATGTCGAGTACGTTTTCGAGGACTGAGCCAGGAACGGCACACGAAGCACCCTTAGCCGAGCCTCGCTAACAAGCCGTAGTTCCGTCGGGGAGGGACACCACCTCGATGTTGCGGCTACGGGGTACGAAGAGCGTCGACGAGCACGGGTAAGACCTCCCCGGCCCGGCCCCGCAGCGTGTAGTCCGCGTGCGGGGTCAGAGGGGTGTCGTCCGGGTTGACCTCGACGAGCATCGCTCCAGAACGCGCGGCCTCGGAGGGCAGGGAGGCCGCAGGATAAACGAGGCTCGACGTCCCGACGGAGAGAAAGACGTCGCAGTTTCGCGCCGCCTCGGAGGCAGCCGCGAACACGTCCTCAGGTAACGCTTCTCCGAACCACACCACGTCCGGCCGCAGGAAAGCCCCGCAACCCGGGCACGGTGGTGGCACGCTCTCGTCACCGGTGCGCGGCTCCGCCTCCACGCCCTCCACGGAGCACTTCGAGCGCATGATGTTGCCGTGCAGCTCCAGCACGTTTTCGCTCCCGGCCCTCCGGTGCAAACCGTCCACGTTTTGAGTGGCGAGCAAGAACGTCGGCACGCGCCGCTCGAACTCCACAAGGGCCCGGTGGCCGGGGTTCGGTTCGGCTTGACGGACGAGATCCCTGCGCCACTGGTACCACTCCCATACGAGCCGGGGGTCGCGCTCGAAAGCTTCAGGGGTGGCGAGTTCCTGCGGTTCGTAGCGGGCCCACAAGCCCGTCTGGGCGTCGCGGAAGGTCGGCACTCCGCTCTCGGCCGAGACGCCGGAGCCCGTCAGGACGGTCACGCCCCGGGCGCCGCGGAGCACCGAAGTCAGGGCGTTGGTGATCCCCATACCGGCGTCGCTCATAGAGCGGTCATCCGGTTAGGCGCCGACGGCCCGCAAGACCGCCGTGGCGCCTTCTTCCAGGTCCAGCATCGTCTCCTCGCCAGATTCCATGTCGCGCAGCTTGAGGACGTTCCGGGCCAATTCTTCGTCCCCGATAATTACCGCGAACCGGGCGCCCGTGCGATCGGCCTGCTTGAACTGGCTTTTAGCGCTCCGGTCGGCGTAGTCCAGGTCGCAGCGGAGGCCCTGGGCTCGCAGGGAGGCCGCGAGCCCCATGGCCGGGAGGCGTGCCTCGGGGGCGAGGGTGACGAAGTAGACGTCGAGGCCGTCGTTCTCGGCGGGGGCGTTAGCGGCGAGCAGGATGCGCTCGACCCCG
The DNA here is from genome assembly GCA_016781635.1 of Rubrobacter sp. Taxonomy (GTDB): domain Bacteria; phylum Actinomycetota; class Rubrobacteria; order Rubrobacterales; family Rubrobacteraceae; genus Rubrobacter_F. The sequence goes on along the minus strand of JADDPY010000211.1, from coordinate 674 downwards.
GTGCCGAAGCCTATGCCCGGCATCGCCGGTCCGCCTAAAGCCTCCACGAGGCCGTTGTAGCGTCCCCCAGCCCCCACGGTGTCCTGGGCCCCCAGGGCACCGCTCTTCGCCTCGAAGACCGTCATCGTGTAGTAGTCGAGGCCGCGCACGAGACGCTCGTCGATGGCATAGGGCACGCCTACCGCCTCGAGCCCCCCTTCCACGGCCGAGAGGTGCGCCCGGGCGTCGGCGCTGAGGAACTCCCCGATCAAGGGTGCCTCGTCGAGGACGGCCTGAGTGTCCTTGCTCTTCGAATCGAAGGTGCGCATCGGGTTCTTTTCGAGGCGCGACCGAGAGTCGGGGTCGAGGTCGGCCTCGTGTTTCTTCAAAAAGTCGCGAAGCTCCGGTATATATCGGCTCCTGGTCTCGAAGTCGCCGAGGTTGTTGAGGTAGACGACCTCGTCCTGGACGCCCATCGCCTTGTGGAGGTTGTAGAGCAGCGAGATGACCTCGACGTCCACGAGCGGGTCCGGGGAGCCGAGGACCTCCACCCCGATCTGGACGTGCTGGCGGTAGCGCCCCTTCTGCTGGCGTTCGTGACGGAACATCGGCCCGAAGTACCAGGTCTTCACGGGCTGAGCGAGCCCGTACAGGCCGTGCTCTATGTAAGCCCGGACGACCCCGGGAGTACCCTC
>JADDPY010000505.1 GCA_016781635.1 Rubrobacter sp. | reverse complement strand
GTGGAGCACCGCCGGCATTACTTCCTCGTCCAAGCACCGCTGCAGTTCGGCGGCGCTGCGGACGACCCGGAACTTCCCGTCCGAGCGATCCTCGATCCTGAACAGCATGGCAGTAGCGGCCACCGACTGGCGCAACGCATACGCGGTATCAAGTGCGGGTGGAAGCTTCCTCGGGGTCCGTTCGGACGTCTGCTCTTTAGGTGAGGGAATCCAGACGGCAAAGAAGCCGCCTGCGAAGCCCCCCTCCCGTGCCCTAGGCAAATCCAGGTGGCCTCTGTCACCGCGCTCGAAGAATGCGCTGGGTCCGCCCCCATCCAGCCTACCGAGCCTTAATAGGACATCGTTGTGGCCGTCGAACACGACCGGGAATGCATTCCGATCCATACGGGCATCTCCCTTCTTGACGGCACACTATCGTGAAGTTGCAAAGCCATGAAGCCGATGGCTTAGTATCGCAACCCAAGTTGCCCCCTACCTCGATAGTCAACAGCCTCCCGATCCGAAGACCGCCTAAAACCTGCCCCGGATCGAGAGGACGAAATGGACGATAGCATAATCGCCATCTACTGCTTGCGCGTAGGGTATTGGAGGCCATAGGCCACTGGGATGGCCCTCAGGTCAGGTTCTCCACCGCCGAGGTGATGACCGTACCTTTGGTGAGTACCGCCTTCTTCTCCGGCATCGAAAGACTCGCCTGTTCCTCCACGAGTACGGCTACACGAAGGAGGTGATCGACAAAAGTCGCCTCAACCACCGCCCGCACGCCTTTGACGTATTGTGCTCTGGGAGGGGCTATTCGCCCTGCCGGCCGAACTCTCCAAGCAGCGCAACATCCAACGTACTTACGTAGTGGAAACCTCACCATAAAACCCTGGGCTTTGTCGGCTTCTTGGTGAAGCGTTGTGTCCATTACCGAGCCTTGGTTTCGGGCGGTTTGGTCCTGGCATTGAGCGCCGGGGCGGCGGGGGATCGTGTGCGTTGGGACAGCGAAGAGTGCCGCTGCACTCTGAACGACGACCGGATCATCGAGCACCGGTTCGCCCCCGCAAGAACCCCCTTCACGAGAACTAGATGCCGCAGTCGATCATCACGGACTGCCCAGTCGTGTAGTCAGAGTCTTTGCAAGCGGGGTACGGCCCTGTGAGGCCGCCACGTCCCCGGCGCCTCCAGGAGGAGGCGCCCGCTGCCGACCAGGTCGTACCCGCCGGGGAACTTACGGGAGCAAAACGAGTTTTTGATCACGGGCTGGTTTCTTCCCGGTCGACGAAAGCGAACCCTTCGTACCCTTTCGCCGCGACCTCGTCACACTTTTCCCGGTAGGGTCCGAGCCCGCCGAGGTAGGGAAGGAATACCTGCGGCTTGCCGGGGATGTTCGCGCCCATGTACCAGGTAGCAGACTCGGGGAGCAGCGTGGCGTGCGCCTCCTCCTGGGAGTGGTCGACCCACTCGTCCTCCGCATCAAGGGTCGGCTCGACGACGCCGAGGCCACTGTCGCGCATCTGTCCTATAAGGTCAGAGATCCACTCTACGTGCTGCTCGATCGCGACCGGCATGTTCGTGAGCACCGACGGGCTCTGCGGTCCGGTGATGGCGAACATGTTGGGGAAGCCCGCGCTCATGAGCCCGAGGTAGGTGCGCGGCCCCTCCGCCCACTTGTCGTGCAGGAGCTGCCCTTCTCGACCGCGAATGTCGATCTTGTTGTACGGGCCGGTCATGGCGTCGAAGCCGGTGGCGAACACCAGGGCGTCGAACTCGTACTCCTTGCCGTCCTTGGTTCGCACCCCGGTCGGGGTGATCTCCTCGATCGGCACCGCTTTCACGTCGACGAGCTCGACGTTGTCGCGGTTGAATATCTCGTAGTAGCCGTTCTCGAGGGGCACCCGCTTTGTGCCGAACGCGTGGTCGCGGGGGATCAGCTTCTCGGCGATCTCGGGGTCGTCGACCCGCTCGGCGATCCTCTCGCGCACCCACTCGGAGACGATGACGTTGGCCTCCCTGTTCTCGAGGATGTCGTCGTAGTTGGCCAGCCACAGGCCGAACCCGCCGCGGTCATACCGCTCCTGGAACACGCGCTCGCGCTCCTCCGGCGTGGCCTCCTGGAGAGGTTTCTCGATAGGATCGTAGTCGTGGCCCGAGAAATTGTGACGGACCTGCTCCCAGATCTTGTCATAGTTTTCCTTGTACCACCGCCGGAACTCGGCGTCTAGCGGGTGGTTGCCGAGCGGAACAGCGTAGTTGGGGGTACGCTGGAAGACGGTAAGGTGATCCGCCTGCTCGGCGATCTCCGTGGCGACCTGGATGCCGGTGGCACCCGTGCCGATGAGCCCGACCTTCTTGTCGACGAAGTCGACGCCCTCGTGGGGCCACTCGGCGGTGTGATACCGATCGCCGGTGAAGTTCTCCAGGCCGGGGACGTCCGGCAGGTTCGCCGCCGATAGGGCCCCCAGGGCGGCGATGAAGAAGCGCGCCGAGACGACGTCGCCGGTGTCCGTGCGCACCTCCCACCGCTGCGTCTCCTCGTCGAAGGTCGCCGCCGTCACGCGCGTCTCCAGCTGGATGTCCCGGTTCAGGTCGAACCGTTCGGCCACGTGCTCGAGGTAGCCGAGCACCTCCTGCTGCCCGGGGTAGCGTTCGCTCCACTCCCACTCCTGGCGGAGCCCCTCGTCGAACGAGTAGCAGTAGATCCAACTAGACGTGTCGCTGCGCGCGCCCGGATAGCGGTTCCAGTACCACGTCCCGCCGATGCCATCGCCGGCCTCCAGGACCCTCACCGAAAGCCCCATCTCGTTGCGCAGCTTGTGGAGC